>CALUPN010000025.1 GCA_944322625.1 Candidatus Gastranaerophilales bacterium
GGCCGTGAGGCTTGAAGGTGAAGCTCTGTGAGCGTGGAGCAAATCCAAGACAGGGTTGGGGCGGGTGATGATTGATATTGAGAAGTTTAGAAGTTGAGAAGAAATATATTTTATTGTTGTAGACTAAAGTCTACAACAATGTATAAAAGATTCTTCGGGTTCATTAAATGGCTGTTTCCCCCTCTCTCATAATGATGTCATGTCGGAAAGAATGTCTACAAGTCGGTTAGTCAAATGTTTTTTTCTGAAGAAGCGGAATTATTGATTTAAAGCAGCAGCCTTTGAGAGAAAAGGGCATAAAATAAATATTTTACAAAATTTTACAATTAGTGTATTATAGAAGAAAATAAGAGGATAGTTTATGAGCAATATTGTTATTTATTCAACAAAGCCGATGCCGGATTTACAGGCGGCGTTAACAGGGATTGATGAAGCCGATGTAAGAGTGGTTTCTATAGAACAGATGAAAGATTATGCGGTAATTAATCCTTCGTTAATGATTGTCGAAAATATTGATCTTGCAAAAGATGCTTTGATGACAAATAAGTTTCCGTGCCCGATTTTGTTTTTCGGTCCGACAAGAAGAGATGTTACCGTAAGAGCGGAAGGGTATGATTTTATTAAAAACCCTGCCGATACCGATGAACTAATAGTAAGGGTTAATGCTCTTTTAAGAATTAAAACGATTAAAGATAAGCTTGAAAAGGTTTCGACTACGGATGATTTAACCGGACTTCATAACAGAAAATATTTGCAGGAACGTCTTGAAGAAGAAATCTCCCGTTCAAGAAGATACGGGACAAAACTTTCTTGCATATTGTTCGATATTGATTTCTTTAAAGTCGTAAATGATATGTACGGTTATGAGTGGGGGGATATTCTGTTGAGAAACATTGCAAATAAATTGAATGCAATGATACGTAAAGAAGATATTCTGACCCGATACGGCGATGAGGAATTTTTACTTGTTCTGCCGAATACTTCGGAAGAGAATGCGTTTTTGTTCGGTGAAAGATTCAGACGCGAAGTTGAAAAAATGGAATTTATTCCCGCAGGTGAAGATGAACCTCATAAGATTACAATTTCCGGCGGTATTTCCACTTATCCCTGCATGCCTGATGTTGATGAAGACGCGAATACCGTTATAAGGTATGCCGAGCATGCTTTGTATAACGCAAAACACAGAGGGAAAAATAAAATTATTCAATTTTCTCAGATGAATTTGGAAATGTAAAATTTAAAAAAGGGGGTGGCAACACTCCCTTTTAAATTTATTGTTAATTCTTTCCTCTGGTTAAAAATTTTATTTAATGGTAATATAGTAATCAAACAAGGGTTAAGAAATGTTAAAATCAGCTGAATTTTTTAATAACGGTTATTCCTGCTCTGAAAGTGTAGTAAAAGCTGCAATTGAAGCGGGTATTGTGCCGGAAGAATTGCTGCCCGTAGCGACATCATTTTCCGGCGGTATGGGTTCGGGATGTTTATGCGGAGCAATTGCAGGTTCACAAATAGTTCTGGGTTATTTATTCGGCCGCGGAAATAAAGCGGGTAATGAAGTTCAGGCAAGAGCGGCTGCAAAAATGTTTATTGAAGAATTTAAAAAAACTCACAGGGCAACGTGCTGCCGCGTTCTTACTGCCGGTATGGATATGGCATCTCCCGAAAGAAAAGCACACTGTACAAACATGGTGAATGATTGTTCCAAAATTTTGGAAGAAATGATTAAGGTAAAGGTTTAATGTTTAACAGAACTCTGTTCAAAAAAAGAATACTTTTTGTAGGAATTCCCGATATGGCCTATATCGGACTTGACGGGCTTTTGATGGCGGGAGTGAATATTGTGGGGGTGCTGGGGCCTAAAAAAGATCATAATATGTTTTATGATTTTAAGAACTTCGTTCTTTCAAGAAGATTAAATTATATTGATTATGATGAGCTTGATGAACCGCAGCTTATTGAAACAATAAGAAATTTGGAAATTGATGCGGCTGTTGTTTGCTCGTTTAATTATAAAATTCCTAAAATTCTTCTTGAAGCCGTCAGAGACGGATTTATTAATGTTCATCCTTCAATGCTGCCGAAGTACAGAGGAGGAAATCCTTATTCCAGAGTTATAATGAACGGTGAAACCGAAACGGGAGTTACCATTCACTTCATGGATGACAATTTTGATACAGGTGATATTATTGCCCAGAAGCCCTATCATATTCATTCTAAAGCTACGATGGGTACCATTTTTAACGAGTTGAACGTAATCGGAATTGAGCTTTTGCTTCAGGTATTGATGGCTTATGAAAATCAACCGCTTCCGCGTATTAAGCAGCCGTCAGGTAATTTTGTCTCAGGGAAAGGCTTAAATGAAAAAGAGTTGTTTATAAATTATAATAAAACGGCAGAAGAAATAGAACGTTTTGTGCGTGCATTAAATCCGTTTATTCTTGCAAGTACCACTTTTCGCGGTAATATGATGAAAATTATGAAAGTGGAAGTGGCATCAGATGCTTTTTGTGTTCCTCATCCGGCCGGAACGGTTGCAAAAATTGAGGATGATAAATTTTTTATTGCAACTTCCAAAGGGCTTGTTGTGCCGACTGTAATGCAGTTCGGAAGCTTCTTTATGGGAGACAGCAAAGATTTTATCAGAATAGTTAATCCAAAAATCGGAGAAGAATTTAAATAGGGGCAAATGTGGAATAAACAGGGGGTAAGTCGAGGTAAATCGGGGTAAATTATAAGCAGGTTCGTTTTGTTATCTGCATGTTGTATCGGCAGAGGTTAGCTTCCGGATAAGATTACAGGTTAAGTGTGATATTTTGTAAGCAAGGATATATAGTTGAAATTACAAATGGGGATAGGGTATAAATGGACAGATTAAATTTTTTAACGGCGGGAGTTCCGCTAAAGGCCGGAAATAAAGGTTATAGCGCCGGCTTTGAAATACTTAATGATATGGGTTTAGACGGGCTTGAACTTGAATTTGTGCGCGGAGTCAGAATAAGTGATAAAAGTCGTGAAGCGGTCAGTAATTCCGGAAAAGTCATTACGGCTCATGCGCCTTTCTATGTAAATCTTAATGCAAGAGAATCGGAGAAGGTCGAAGCCAGTGCGCAAAGAATTATCGAAACGGCACAAACCGCAAACGAACTTGGCGGTTACAGCATAACTTTCCATGCGGCGTATTATCTTGATATGGATAAAGAAGTTGTTTTTAAGCAGGTAGAGGCGCAAACAAGAATTATTACGGAAACTCTTGCCAAATCCGGCAATAAAATATGGATTAGACCCGAAACGACCGGAAAAGGAACCCAATGGGGAGATTTAGACGAAATCGTCAGACTGTCTAAAGAGTTTGAAACCGTTCTCCCTTGTGTGGATTTTTCACATTTGCATGCCAGGTATAACGGCGGGGTAAATGAATATAGTGATTTTTGTAATATTTTTGAAAAAATAGGTAACGAATTAGGGCAGATTGCGCTCGATAATTTCCATGCACATATTGCAGGAATTGAGTATGGGCCTAAAGGAGAAAAGAAGCATTTAAATCTTGAAGAGTCGGATTTTAATTACAAAGGTTTATTAAAAGCGTTTAAAGCCTTTAATGTTAAAGGTGCAGTCGTATGTGAAAGTCCTAATATTGAAGATGATGCAAAGCTGCTTAAGGATTTTTATACAAGTTTATAAAAGGATAAGATGCGGGAATGAATATAAATGACAGAATTGTGGAGGTTTTTGCCGGTGCTTATGCAAGCGGAAAGTCTGAAACTGCAATTAACAGAGCAAGACAATATGCGGCTTTAAATAAATCAATAACTCTTGTTGATTTAGATACTGTAGAACCTGCATATACTTTACGTCCGATTGCCGAAAATCTGAAAGCTATGGGGATTAATGTTATAACTCAGCCGGATAATTTCGGACTCGGGGAAGCGGCAAGTTATGTTACGCCGGCGCAGACAAATTGTCTTGCGCAAAGCGGAGATATTATAATCGATGTCGGTTACGGAGCAGGCGGATTAGATATTCTTGATATTTTAAACGGTATTGAAAATGAAAAAAATCTTGAAATATATTTGGTTGTAAATACTGCAAAATTTGAGACGTCTACTGTAGATAATATTATTGAATACGTAACTTTTGCTGAGGGTATTGAAAAAAGGACCTGGAAAAAATTTACCGGGGTTATTTCTAACACTCATTTCGGCGATGAAACTACAAAAGACGATATAATAACAGGATATAATAAGCTGAAAGAAGCCTGTCAAAAAATTAATCTTCCTGTTCGCGCAATTGGAGTTGATGAAAATCTCGCATCCGGGTTCGGACTTACTTATGACGGGGTTGATGTCTGGCTTTACAGGCGTATGATGCCGAAAGCATTCTGGTAAAAATATGCCTTAATAAAATATGTTTTTCCTAACTTTTCAACATCAATCAGCACCCACCCCAGCCCTGTCTTGGATTTGCTCCACGCTCACAGAGCTTCACCTTCAAGCCTCACGGCCTAGCCGGTTTAGTCTGTTCGCTATCCGGACTACCGTCCGTCCGCAAATCCGCTCCCTCAAAAGGGAGGGAGTTTTGCGCACGCCAAATGTACAGCCCCCTTCCCTTGAGGGAGCAGCGCGTACGCCGTACGTACAACATCCGAAGTATCCGCTGAAAAAGGACAACCAAAAACCGATAGATATTTTCTTTTCAGACATGTGATAATTTGAAGTTATAATTTTGCATAAGCACAGGCGATTGCGAGTGCGATTTCTTCATCATTATTCTTTTGAACTTTTTTGTTTTCCAAAACTTCTTCAGGGAAATATTTATTAATAACTTTTTGCATAATAAAAGAGTTTAAATGCATAATCAAAATCATTACAGAAAGGAAAATAAAAACGGTCCCCATTCCGATAATCATTACAAATAACCCTTCTTTTAATAATGAAATTTCCATTTTTTCTCCTTTATTTCTTCTTTTAATTTTGATTTTACTACAAATATAAATAAAATTTTATAATCACCCGGATTACGCATTATTACTATGCATTTTACCCTTGAAAAATAAACTTTATTTAGTACAATTTTCTTAAAGGTATAAAAAGAAAGGGATTAGCATGCTTAAACTGAACTGCAGAAACACAGATTCGGCAATAATCGGCGAAGAGAACGGACTGAATTTAAGCGAAGAATTTGAAAATTATAAAGACAAAATTTCTGATATAATTAAAAGCTTAAATCAACGCAAAGATAAACCGGGACAGTGGCTGCAGTGGATGAACCTGGGATACAACGAGGAGACAGTGTGGTATGTAAAAGAATTTGCCTCTATGGTAGAAGGCAGATTTGATAACATTCTTGTTCTCGGAATCGGCGGTTCGGCTTTAGGCGGTATTGCCGTTACGGAAGCGCTTTTAAAACCTTATTGGAATCTTCTTACGCCGGAACAAAGAGGCGGTTTGCCGAGAATTTTCTTTCTGGATAATATTGACCCCGATACAATAAACGGACTTTTGCAGATTCTGGATTTAAAACGCACGCTTGTTAATGTAATTACTAAATCAGGTTCAACCGCAGAGACGATGTCTCAATACATGGTTATTAAAAACCTTATGGAAAAAGAGCTTGGGGATGATTACAGAAAGAATTTTGTTGCAACAACCGATAAAAAAATGGGAGTTTTAAGACAGTTGGCCGACCAGGAAGGGTATAAGACATTTTTTGTTCCTGATGATGTCGGCGGACGTTTTTCCGTATTCTCTGCCGTTGGTCTTGTTCCGTTTGCGCTGGTCGGCTTGGATATTGATCAGATTATGAACGGTATTAAAGACATGGATTTAGCATTAAAGAATACTGATATCCATCAGAATATTGCGGCGCAGGGTGCTTTAATTCAGTATCTTTTAGATACTAAAAAGGGGAAAGGACTTTCGGTTATGATGCCGTATTCCAGCAGGTTAAAATATGTTTCCGACTGGTTTGTACAGCTCTGGGCAGAATCTCTCGGTAAAGAGTTTAATAATTACGGCAACAGGGTAAATGTCGGGCCGACTCCAATAAAGGCTCTCGGTGTTACAGATCAGCATTCTCAAATTCAACTCTATAATGAAGGGCCGAATAATAAGGTAATTACGTTTATTCGTGTTGAAAACTTTGATACTGCCATTGAAATCCCGCGAATTTTTGAATATACAGGGATAGGTTATCTCGGAGGCAAAACTATAAACGCTCTTATAAACGCTGAGGCTGATTCAACCCGTGTTGCTCTGGCCGATTATTCGCGTCCTACAATGACAATCACTATAGAAAAAATTGATGAATACAATGTTGCTCAGCTTCTTTATATGCTTGAAATTCAAACGGCAATTGCCGGAGAATTGTATAACATTGACACTTTTAATCAACCGGGAGTAGAACAGGCAAAAAATTATACTTATGCTCTTATGGGGCGTGCCGGTTATGAGGAGTCTGCAAATACGCTTCAGGAAAAAATGGCTTCCGTATAAATTTATACATTGTGTTTTTTCTTTGTTTTATGCGGCAAATCCAGTTTTGGATTATGGTCTGCAATATCAGCCAAAAACGTGGATATAAAAGGAATTATCATATAATAAATGCCGCCTATAATTAATATAGGCTTTGCTATTTTAAATCCTTCTATTTGTTTTTCCAGCTTTGGCATACCGGCATTGGCTTTTTTAAAGTTTTCAATAAATTTTTCCGCAGGTTTATCAAGAAGTTTATCAAAAATATACCCGCTTATAATACTTAACAGAGTTGATATTCCGGAATTGTAAATAAGTGCTTTTTTTCTGTTTTCTTCAATTTGTTCGCTTCTTTCAATTGTATCAATAAAAGCAGCGGTATTAATAATATCGGTTCCTGCTATAATATGCATCGGAAAGTTTGAGTTTTTATATTTTTCGGAAAATTTTTGTACACTTTTATTGTCCAAAATTTTGCCGATATCCCGCGCCAATTTGTCCTTGCCTTTTGCCTTAAACGTGAGGTTACCGCTTTCCTCTTCTTTGTGCTTTCGGATTTTAGGCTTATGAAATAATTTTTGCATGATAAACGGCATTCCGGCACAGGTCAGTATTGCTTTAGGCGCCGCGACAACAAGTCCGACGCCGAGTTTAAACATTTGGGTTGCAATTTCATAGCTTTTTGATTCTTCAAGTTTTTCACATCCGGTCTTGAAGTTGTTAATTGTCTCCGGCTTCAAAAACTTTTGCGGATTTTTATCAATTTTTTTTATGGATTTTGCCAAAGGCAGAGAAAGAACAAGTGTTAATAAAAAACCTGCAACACTCGAAGAAAGTGATTTGGCGCAGGCTAATTTTTTGTTTTCTTTATCCGTATGCGGTGCCAGCCATATCGCAGCAGGACGCACTACGGCGGAAAACGCTAATGTTGTCGTTGCCGCAAACAGAGCACCGTTATCGGCTGCAAACTCCAGCCCCTTTTTCAGCGTCTTATTTCTATAAAAACTTTTGAATGAGATATCCCTTTGAGAATTTACTTTCATCTATTTTTATTAGATAACATAAATATGAATATAATTAAACAGGAAAATCGAAAAAGTTTTGAACTTTCCGCTCTGGTCTTTATTTATATTGTGCTCTTTTCTAATGCTTTTTATTTTAAAGATTCTGCTGCAGCCATAATTTCAGCTTTCTTTGGAATAACCTATACCGTTCTTGCGGGTAAAGGCAGACCGATTTGTTATTTTTTCGGACTTATAGGCTCGGGGTTTTACGTTTATTTAGCATTTAAAAATGCATTATGGGGAAATCTTATACTGTATGCGGGATATTATATTCCCATGCAAGTTTTGGGATTTTTTAGGTGGAATAAACATTTGAAGTCTGATAAAAGCGAGATTGTCAAAATATATTTAGGTAACAGTGAGAGGATAAAAATATTTTTTGTTACTTTATTGCTTACATTAGCGGCAATAGTTCTTTTAATTTATACCGGGGACAAAAGCCCATATATTGACGGTTTTACGACTGTCTTTTCAATTGCCGGCATGTATTTGACAGTGAAACGTGCCATTGAACAGTGGGTAGTATGGATGTTTGTTAACGGATTTTCCGCGTTTATGTGGCTGAAAATTGCTCTTAGCGGAGAAAGGGTAATCTCTACTGTCATTATGTGGAGTGTTTACTTTATTTTAGCAATATATTTTTATATTAGCTGGAAAAATGAAATTAAAAATTGTTAATTTAGTTGTTTATTTAAGACGGGGTATTGTTTTATGCCGGATAATTTAAAAAATGAATTTGATTTTTTCATACGTTCGCATACAAAGTTTTCAAGGAAAAACTATTGCGGAGAAACGGAAAACCCGGAAAGCAAATATGTTTTTGATATTTTAAGCAGGCATGTAAAGCCCTTAAAGAAGGAGAAACTAAGCGTTTTAGATGTCGGCTCCAAAAATTGGGCCTATGTACGCGGAGAATATGATTTCTTTAAGTCATATTGCACTTTTCTCCGGCTTGACGGTGTCGAAATTGATGCCTACCGGTTATATTCCAATCTTTACTCAAGGTATGAAGTTGCAAAGTTTTACATTAAAAATCTCGATGGGGTCAGTTACTATGCCGATAATTTACTAAACATTAAGAGAGAATATGATTATATAATATGGCTTTTACCGTTTGTAACAATTTATCCTCATAAAAAATGGGGGCTTCCTAAAAAGTTTTTTATGCCGGAAAAGCTGCTGGAACATGCATACGGTATTCTGCGCGAAGAAATGTTTATAATTAATCAGGGAGAAGAAGAAGCGGAAATACAACAGGAATTGTTGGAAAAATTGAAGCTTCCTTATCGCTGTGAGGGCGAAATAAAGGCCGGTTCTTCCCTGTTTAAGACCCCCCGATACGGATTTATTGTCCGAAAACATTAATCTTCAATACCGGTTTAATTTTCCACCAAAACCCATATAAAAAGTAAAAGCGATAATTAGAAAACTATCGCTGAATTATGTGTGTGTATTATATTATAGATCTAAAAGTGTGTGTTACTAAAATCTAAAACTATGCAATTGCTCTGAACTGCTTATTTTCAGTTTGTTGAGCATTATCATTTTCTCTGATCATGTTAAAAGTTCTGTATAACTTATAACCGAGAGCTTTTAACGGGTTTGTCGTAACAGAATCCGCATTTTGAGCAAATTCCTGATTTTGCTGGAACTTAATTGAAGCATTCGGGTCTCTGAGCATTAATATTGCATCTTGAGAATCATTGCTTCTGGTTGCTATATTATGTGTAAAGTTGATATTAGAAATTGCATTTATATTCATCTTAATCACCTCTGTGACCTTTCTGTTGTAATTAAGTGTCTCATCTACACTTCATTCAACAATTTCATTATGCAACATTTAAAAAGAAATGTCAAGAGGGGGGAATGTGTTTTGTTAAGTTTTGTGAAATCCAGTAAAATCGGGGTATTAAGGATAAAATGTCAAAAATACACTTAAAAAATAGTCCGACAGGGTAATAGCTAATCGGTGTATTTTTTACACTAAATCCTAAAAAGGGCATGCCTTTATTTAAAATTAAGGTTGTGGTATGATTAGTCTATAGGGGGAAGTATGAGGGATGTCAATAAAAACAAAATATTCTCTGACCGCTTGATGTGGTTTCAGTGGGGGTTTGTCATTGCCGTATTTTTATTTGTCGTTTATTTATTCTGCAACCAGGTTTTGGATGTAAGGCATTTCAGAGTAAAGGCTAAAAATCAACGTAAAGCCAATGCTTTTGTAATGCGCGGTGATATTTACGACAGAAACGGCATAAAGCTGGCTACAGATACTGTTTACTTTGACATTTTTGCGCGGAAAGAGGATTTTGTTCATACGCCGGAAGAACTTGCTAAAATTCTGGCTCCGATTTTGAAGATATCACAGGTTGATTTGACTGAAAAATTAAGACAAGAGGTTCCGGTCATATCCTTAAAAAAGAATGTTGACAGGCATACGCGGGATAGTATAGCAAAATTAAATCTCAGAGAAATTCCCATGGATAAAAAAAGTATAAGAACATATCCTCAAGGGACTCTCGCTGCGCATGTTCTGGGGTATTATAATTTTGATGCTGATGTTGCATCCGGCGTTGAATTGACTGCAAAAGACAAACTTGAAAGTGTTACGAAATCGTCTGATTTTGAAGTTACCCCAAAGGGAAAGGTTATATATAATATTTCTACGGATCCTATTGCGGCAACAAAGCCCGTTAAAGGAGAAGATATTACACTGACTCTTGATGCAGCAGTCCAACATGTTTGCGAAAAAGAACTGATGAAATCAATTGAAAAATTTAAGGCTCAAAGGGGTGCCGTTATAGTTATGAACCCAAGAAACGGAGAAATCCTTGCATACGCGGTTTACCCGTATTTTGATCCGAATAATTTTAAGAATGCAACAAGTTTTCAAATAAAAAACTGGACGTTGACCGATATTTTCCCTCCGGGTTCAACATTTAAGATTATAACAGTTGCTTCTGCAATGGAACTTGAAAAAATAAATAAATATTCAAAGGTTAATGATACGGGAAAAATTAAAGTAGGTTGGTGGACAATTAAGAATTATGACTATAACAGACATCCGAAACCGGGTATGATTGATTTAGTATATCTTTTTGAACATTCAAGCAATGTCGGTGCCGTACTTGTAGCGCAAATGATGAGCCGATTTGAATTTTACGGTATGCTTAAAAAATTCGGATTTGGTGAAAAAACCGGTATTGATTTACCCGGTGAATCTGTCGGGCTTTTGAAATCACCATCAAGATGGGACAGTTCAGACCATGCCTCTATGGGATACGGCTACGGTTCTTCAGTAACTGCTATTCAGATGGTTTCTGCCGTTGCGGCTATTGCAAATGACGGGGTAAGGGTTACACCGCATGTTATTAAATATTCGCCGGAAGAAGAGGCTATAAAGATTAAAAAAACTCAGGTTATGACACCTGAGCATGCAAGGGCGGTTACGGAACTTCTTACGGAAAGTATCAACAGGGGAAAATCGCCGATAAAATCTGACAGTTTTAATATCGCTGCAAAAACCGGAACTTCTATTAAACCTAAAGAAAACGGAAGCGGATATACTAATAAATTATATACTTCTATTGTAGGTTATATGCCCTCTTCCGACCCGCAGGTTTTGATTTATGTTATTGTAGACTCTGCTCAGGGCGGAGAAATCTGGGGAAATACTGTTGCGGCACCTATTTTTAAAGAAATTTCCACACAGATAGCGCATATATTAAATTTACAACCGGATAAGGGAGGGAAGGTATGAGATTAGATACATTAATTAATAATATTAATTATATAGAGCTTGTTAATACGGATGATTTATCGGAGGAAGTTACCGGTATATCGTATAACTCTAAAAAGACTCAGCCGAACGATATTTTTATATGTTTAACCGGAGAGCATGTTGACGGGCATGAATACGCTGAAGAGGCTGCCGCAAACGGTGCCAGAGTTTGCGTTGTTGAAAGAAGGCTTAATCTGGATATTCCGCAAATTGTAGTTGAGGATAGTACGGAGGCAATAGCGCAAATTTCGGATTTATTTTATTCTTCTCCCTCTCAAAAACTTAATATAATCGGGGTTACCGGTACTAACGGCAAGACTACGGTTACGCATTTAATACAAAAGCTTTTTGAAGCTAACAATCAAGGCTGTGCTTTAATAGGGACTTTGGGCCATAAGTTTTTTTCCGGTGATAACTATCACGATGCCAAGCATACAACTCCTCAGGCGCCGGAATTACAAAAAATATTTTATGAGATTAATGAAAAGTGTATAAAAAATGTGGTTATGGAAGTTTCATCTCACGCTCTCGCACAGCATAGAGTTGACTATTGCGACTTTAACGGGGCAGTGTTTACTAACCTTACGCAGGATCATTTGGATTTCCATATCACTATGAATAATTATTTCAAGGCTAAGGCAATGCTTTTTGAAGACCTTGTAGCCGGGGATTTTGCGGTGATTAATGCGGATGATGAGTATGCCGGAAGGTTTATGGAAGTTGTATCTCCTACGGTTAATCTTTATACATACGGTATAAAAATGAGTGCCGACGTTCAGGCGAAAGATGTTGTATTCAATCATAACGGAGCTTCTTTTAATTGTTTTGTGAAGGGTAAGGAATACAAAGTTAATCTTAAAATGAACGGAATGTTTTCTGTATATAATGTTCTTGCAGCAATTGCTACAGCTCTTGCACAGGGGTTTGATATTGAAAAATCAATTAAAACTTTAGAAGGTATGGGAGGCGTTGCCGGAAGATTTGAGATTATAGTTAACAGTCCGGCAGTAATTGTTGATTATGCGCATACTCCTGACGGGCTAGAGAATGTTCTCAAAACTGCAAGAGATATTACGCCGAGTGACGGAAAGCTTATCTGTATTTTCGGCTGCGGCGGTGACAGAGATGCAACAAAACGTCCTAAGATGGGTAGAATTGCGGAAGAATTAGCGGATAAGGTTATTGTAACAAGCGATAATCCTCGTTCTGAAGATCCGCAGCAGATTATTACCGATATTCTTGCCGGATTTAAGAGTGTTAATAACGTTATTGTTGAGCCGGATAGAGAGCTTGCAATTAAGGAAGCTAAAAAGATTGCTTCACCTCATGATGTAGTCCTTGTTGCAGGAAAAGGGCATGAAGATTACCAAATCCTTGCACACGAAACCATACACTTTGATGACAGGGAAAAAGTAAGAGAAATCTTCGGAGAAGGATAAAATGAAAACTCCTCTTTTAATTGAACAGCATTTACACGGGGCTTACGGGGTTGATTTTAATAAGGCCGGAGTAAATGAAATTGTCGGGCTTGCCTCAAAGCTTAGAGAAATCGGAATAGGCGGTTTTTTCCCGACTCTTGTGACGGATTCTGTTGAAAATATAAAACGTCAGATTGGAATTATTAAAAAGGCTTCCGAACAGTGCAGCGGGATTTTAGGAATTCATCTTGAAGGTATTTTTATTAATCCGCTTAAGAAGGGAATTCATAATCCCGAACATTGTATGGCTTTGACTGTAGAGAATTATAAAAAGATTGAGGATGATTTTATTAAAATTGTTACTCTTGCTCCGGAGCTGGATGAGGGTTTGATTAGTTATTTAAAATCCAAAGGGGTTAAGGTTCAGGCCGGTCACTGCGTTGGCTGGGGAGATGTTGACGGCGTAACGCATACATTCAATGCAATGAGCGCAGTTACGCACCGCGGAGTTTCGACCGCGCTTTCGGCATTAATAGAGGATGAAGTCTTTGCGGAAATTATAGCTGACGGGGTTCATGTAAGTGATGAAGCATTGAAATTATTTTTTAAGGCAAAGCCTGTCGATAGAGTTATTTTAATAAGCGACGCGCTTCCAATAACTTACAGCGATATAAAAGAGACAACATTTGCTGACTCTAAAATATTTTATGACGGAAAGAGTGCAACCTCTGTAGACGGCACTTTAGCCGGCAGTACAAAACTTTTGCCCGAAATAATTAAAATTCTCGGAAAAAAAGGCTTGTTTAAGCCTGAATATATTGAGAATGTTTACAGCTATCACAATCTAGATTTTATCGGCGAAATCGAGTGGGATAATGAATTTAATATATTGAAAATTCGTTTAAGTAACGATTGACAAACAGTATGAAATCGTAAATAATATTAATGTAGGGCGGAGCTCCTAAGAGTTAAGCCAGACTTAGAAGCCCTCTGCACCATACAGTTGATGTAATTTTAATGCTATTACGCTGATTGCAAAAGCTAGTAATAGCATTATTATTTTATCAACCATAGCTTGCCTCCTTTCGTCCAATTTCTCTGAAAATCGTGTGTGACGAAGCTGCATTGTACAAGCCCTACATATTTATTTTATCAAATGTTTATGTAGAAGTCTATGCTAATGGGAAATTATATTAAAAAATTATTCTGATATTTGAATATAAGCCTTAAATATTTTATTTGAAATTGTATCATCAAAAGCCTGCTGAATATCCTCAAGCGGATAGACAGTTGTTAATCCTTTAACATTTACCCCCCTTGAATTTACCCCGCCGGATGTCAGAAGGTTAAAAGAGTCTTTTAAATCCGCAGGAGATGGTGAATAACTTCCCATTACAGTGAGTTCTTTATAATAAATTTCATTGTTTGGATAACCGTTGTTATTCGGAGTGCTTGAGAATACAAGGATTTTGCCCCCCTGCCGGACGGTTTTCAAAGCCGTTTCAATAGCTTTATCGGCGCCTGATGTCATAAATACGGCATCAACTCCGTAATCTTGAGTTCTGTCCTTAATTATTGTGTCAAATTCATCAAGATTTCTTGAGTTAAAAGCTTGAATGCCCATTTTGTTTGCAAGCGCAATCCTATCCGGAATTAAATCGCAACCGAAAACTTTGTAGCCTAACGCTTTCAACGCTTCTCCCATCAAGAGTCCTATAGAGCCTAAACCTACAACCAGAGCGGTATCGCCTTTTTGAAGGTTACATCTTTTTATTGCCCTGATACAGCACCCTAAAGGCTCGTAAAAAGAAATCTCCTCATCGCTTATACCTGCAGGTACTCTGTAAGCTACCTTTTTCAGATGTTCTTCTGATACGAAAACTTTTTCGCTAAATCCTCCCGGGAAGATATTTGTTTGTTTAAAATGCAGGCACATAGAAACATTCCCGTGTCTGCAATAGTTACACTCTCCGCAGGGAATGTGGTGTGATGTTACGATTTTATCTCCGGCTTTAAAATCGGTATCTGAATTAATTTCGAGAATTTCTGCAACAATTTCATGTCCTAAAACAGCGCCGTCGTGAACAATTTTATGTTTGAATTTTACGATATCAGACCCGCAGAGTCCGCAGCCCAAAACCCGTACTATCGCGCCTTTTCTGCCTTCTAATTTTATATCCTCTGCATCTTTTATAATTATTTTATCTTGATAAACCTGTGCTGTTTTCATTAATATTCTCCCCTGACTCTTGCAAATTTTGTATTTGCATAAAAGTATTTTAAAATCTGATAAGCGTTATATCCGCGCTTAGCCAGATTATTTGCTCCATACTGGCTCATACCCACTCCGTGCCCGTTTTTCTTAATCCCCTCATCAAAAGAAGGAACTGATTTCAAAAACGGCAGGTCTGCAGACCAAACCTGTCCGCCGGTTCGGGTTTTACCGCCGGCAGAGGCTGAATAGTAAGCAGGAACGATTTTCCCCTGACATACAAGAACAATGCCTTCGGTTTCAGAAACCGCATCATTAGTATTTGATTTCTCAGCACTGGCTCCGCCGTATGCCTGATCTTCAGGTGTATCTTTTAAATCATAGCCGTATTTTGCACGCTTCCCCATATTTGCGATAGCATAGCTTCTGGCAGCAATTGCCTGCGCTTTATGAGCCTCATGCTCCCAGCCGTAAGGCATTTCTGAAGGAACAACGCCGCGCAGGTATTTTTCCAGCGGAATATCGTTCATAACAGTTAAGCCCATTCCGTCATTAATAACCTTAAAATGCCCTCTGTACCATTTTCTTTTTACGCTTACAAACCCGTTTTCTTCCGGTTTTATTACAATTTTACTGGCTTTCATCTTCTTCCATTGACCGTCAACTTTTATTGCAATAACTCCGCGGTAAGGTTTCATTTCATACCCTTTCATCTTCTCCATTACAAAAATAAGTTTATTTGTATCGCAATTAATGATTTGGGCAGGAGTTGAAGCTCCTATAAAAGTTTTATTAACATGGGTTTGCAAGCCTATTTTTATTGCAAAACAAGGGCTGCATAGGTATATAAATGTAAAAATTAAAATAAATGCTCTTCCTATCCCCATAATACATACTATTATATAACGCGCATAAATTTATTTACAACAATTCTGTACTAAAGGACGGGGACAAATTATGAATTAAGCGCACGCACTTGCTATCTTCCTTTTGTATACAGCTGTCCGGTAAAAATACAAGATTGTAAGTCAGACATTAGCTTGCCAATAACTGTCATGCTGAATAGCCGTCAGAGGATAAAAAGAGAAAAGTATATATTTATGATATGAGGCGTATTTCAGGATGACAAAAAACTTACAAAACAACTTTTCATTTTATTGTCCGGTTAATTTTATTATACGAGTAATATCTTTTATTTGATGCATCTTGCTTTTTTATGCTTATTCTTTACCGGACAGCAGTGCTCATAAGGGAGGGGGCTTAGCGTACGTCAAACGTACCGCACTCCTTCCCTTGAGGGAAGGGGCTTTGCGCACGCCTAACGTACAACACTCCTTCTCTTGAGGGAAGGTCGGGATGGGTGCTAACCCGTAAGGGAAAAATTGTAGGATAGACTTCAGTCTGCCGCAATAAAATAATTTTTCTTCAACTTCTAAACTCCTAAACTTTTCAACATCAATCAGCACCCACCCCAACCCTCCCTCAAAAGGGAGGGAGTAATGCGTACGCCAAACGTACAACACTCCTTCCCTTGAGGGAAGGTTGGGATGGGTGCTAACCCGTAAGGGGAAAACTGTAGGATAGACTTCAGTCTACCGCAATAAAATACTTTTTCCTCAACTTCTAAACTCCTAAACTTTTCAACATCAATCAGCACCCACCCCAGCCCTCCCTCAAAAGGGAGGGGGCTTGGCGCACGCAAAACGTGCAACACTCCTTCCCTTGAGGGATGGTCGGGGACGGATGCTAATTGGCGTTAAAAACAACTCTTATGACGAGAAATCTAATTTATTATTCAAATTGTTACGATTTTGTAAATTTTTGTAAATTTTTCTTGACATGTACTATCATGATTGGAAAATTTATTGTAGCATGCCATGTATCAACTATCCCCAAATCTCCTCCCAAAATTATTAGAGAAAATACTTATGCTGACACGAATAAAACGGGTCAGCTTCTTTTTTAGTGAGGTAAATACGATAAAATTCTTAACCTAAAAGCTCGGTTAAGATAGTGGCATTTTCTTCTGCTTTTAAGCTGTTAGAAATCTTATTGCGCTTGATATAAACTCTTAATGCTTCTCTGATTAATTCACTTCTGGTTCTTTGCTCAGAAGAAGCAACACTGTCGACTTTATTTAAAAAATCATTAGACATCGATATCAATACTCTTGCCATATTCCCTCCATTTAAGGTGATACTTTATTATATCATACAAATGATTTATTACAAGAGTATATCTGTTTTATATTAACAATGTTAAGACATGTTAAGTTTTCTTTACATGAAAGTCAATTTTTTCATTTATCCTAACTTTATATATATAAGGGATATTAAATACGAGGATTAAAATATGTTTCCATTTTATTTTTCAGGCGTAAATTCATCAATGTTGAGTCAAAATCCGGCAGATTCGATTAATTTGTCTTGGAATATGTGGAATGCACGTAATGCGGCAAACAGCATTATGTATATGACACCGACTTTTAACGGAGCATTGTTTGATTTTCCGGAAGTAATGACATTCGGAAACAGCTTATTAGATCCGAGACTAGCAATTCAGCAGACAATGAATATGTTTAATAACGGAAATTGGATGCAAAGTCCATGGACAGGTAATAATAGCGGCTGGTTTAATAACATGTTTAAGAGTCCGTGGGCCGGAGCTGCCGATGATTCAAGCAAGGGAAAAACCGACGCTGAAAAAGCTGAAAATCAGGTAAAACAAAAACAGTATGATAAATTGAAAGCTGTTTTAAAATCATATAAAGAAAATGCAACAAATTTAAGCAATGAACAGGAAGCAAAACTTGAAACAGCATTAAATAAAGGCGGAAAGCTTGATGAAAAACTGGATGCTTTAAAAGCTGTATATAAAGAATTAGATTCAAAAGAACTGAGAAAAGCATTGCTGGCTATTGACGAAAATAAAACCGCATTAGACAAGATGGGCTATAATTTTAATGATACAGAATTCAGCTACAAAAATAAAGCCGACCAGACAATAAAAAATGCAATAACAAAAATAGAAGCTGAACTTGCAGACAGGAAATATGACACTCTTCAAACATATGTTCCTAATGCGGAAACAAATGACGGAATTATGAAACTTATCAGTTATTGGAATGACGAACATAAAGAAGAAGAAGAAAGAAGCATTATAAGATATATTGCTTCAAACTTCCCAGATGACAGCGCAAAACAGAAGAATGCAAAAGAAACAGTTACTGCTATGACAACAGCTCTTGTTAATAAAGCAAAAGAGGTTTGCGGAAGAATTGACAACTGTGCATACTTAGAGGATGCTCATGAAGCATTAATGGAACAACTTAAGGCCACTAAAAATGACTTTAAACCTGAAACATTAAAGGCTCTTGCAAATGAATTCGAAAATGTTTATGCAAGAATCAGAATAGCAGAAGCGGAAGAATTGAATGCACAACTCAAGAAAGATTATGCATTCTTGAATGATATTTCCGATAAAGATACTGATTTTGTTACAGATAGTCTTGTTGTTGACGATGTTAAAGCTGACTTGGAAGATGAGGGTATTAGCTTATCTGAATTATCTGAGACGTTAGATGAGATAGAAGACGGTAAAGGCAGTGTCGAGAATAATGCCAATGCAATACAGAATGAAGTAAATAAGCTCATTAAGAGCAAGGACTTGCGTGAGACTAACTGTAAAAATCCGCCGGTTTATTATTCTGATAGATTGAAAACACATTATGTTATAAGAGACGGCAAACTTTTTAAACTTACGGGGGTAACTTATGTTTATGGTAATGCTGTTTGTAAGAAATCCGACGGAACAAAAGTTAAATTATCTGCAATAAAAGGAGATGAAGTATCTCCGTCAACTTTGAAAAAGTCAAGTACAACAACTGGAACTAAGGATAGTCCGGAAGAAGTAGGGAGAGTTTTAAGACAAAAGTTGCGTGGTGATACCACAACAGCTGAATATACAGAAATAGAAAATAAAATTAATACTTTTAGGCAATATGATAACGTCGAAGATATTGTCAAATTTATTGAAGGATATAATGCCGAAAAGAATAAAAAGTGTATGACATGGAATGATAATTTGTGTGCTCAAATTTCAACAGAAGAGGACCTTGCAAGATCTAAAAAAGAAGAATATTTAAGGATTATAGCAAACCAAATGCTTAAAGTAATGGATATACTCGGCAAGAGTAAAGATAGTGAGGAATATAAAGACATGGAATATTATGCAAAAGATGCTGGGCAAAAAGATGAAGATGGTAATGTTAAATCTTGGCGTAGAGACGGCAGTTTCTGGAGATCATGGTCATTCTGGAATTCAAAAAGAACAGGTGCTGCGCAGAATATGGATGAGATTATAGAAGATTTAATTGAAGAATATAGAGAAAAATTTCCTAAAGAAGAAACAAAAAATTCCTAATCAGATGTAAGATATTGGTATTATGAAAAAAGTTACCGGAAGAAACTCTCTTCCGGTTTTCTTTATGTTTGACGGACTTATTATCAGGCTAGAAAGACCCCTCACCCTCAATCATAACCCATCACGGCCTTGTCTTGGGTTTACTCCGCGCTCACAGAGCTTCACCTTTAAGCTTTACGGTTATTTTATGTCAAAGTCTGTTGTAAAACCGAAAATTTTTATACAAAAATTATAACAAGCTATATACGGCATTAACTACATCACCTACGGTTCTAATCTTTTTAAATTCGCCGGGAGGAAGTTTTTTATCCGTAAATTTTTGCATTCTGACTGCAATATCTACAGCATCAATGCTGTCTAAATCCAAATCTTCGAACAAATTAGCATCCGAATTTATATCATTCTCATTGATTTCTAATTCTTCAATCAGTATATTCTTAACCTCTTCAAAAATTTCTTCTTTAGAAAACTTATTTTCCATTGAGTTTTTCCTCTATATATCGGCTCAAAGTGTCAATTGAATAAAAATACGCCTTATTTTCTTCTTTGTTAGATTCCATTGTAATATTGTACTTGCGTTTTATTGCCATGCCAAGCTCCAATGCATCTATTGAATCTAATCCGAGTCCTTCACCGAATAATGCTTCGTCGTTTTTAATGTCTTCGGGATTGACCCCGTCAAGTGCCAATGATTCTATAATTAAAGTTTTTAATTCATCTTTTATATCCATAACGACATTATATCATAAACCGTACAAAGATTTTTCAATTTCTTTAGTAATTTGTTTTTTTGTAAAAATTTCGCTTTCTGATTTGAACTTATTAATTTCGATTTCATCACACATTTCAAGTTCAAATACAACTCTTCTTTCTCCGACTGCATAAAAAGGTTGATTTATAAAAAGAAAATCCTCGCTTGACGAAAGTTTTATCGGAACAATGTTTTTACCGGTGCTCAATGCAATTAAGGCAGCGCCCTTCTTAATTTTAAGATGTTCATTTTTTCTGTGTCTTATTCCTGTCGGAAAAATTATAAGGTTGAATCCGCTGTCAAGAATTTTTTTTGATTTTTCTTCCAGAGCATCAATTTCTATATCGTTAGGGATAAAGATACTGTTTATTATATTTTTTAGAATAGGGTTTGAAGCCAGTTCTTTTTTTACAAAGCATGTACTTTTGGGAATTAATGACATTAAAATTAAAATATCAATAAAACTCGGATGAGTTGCTACGATTATTTTATTCTCTATTTTGCCAAGCTTTTTTATATCAATTTTTATCAGACCTATAAAAACTAAAAGTCCCGTAAAAAATTTCCATAAATAACGTACAATATCAGCGCAAAGCTCTTTTTTATTCCGAATAAAAGGAAAAATAAGGAAATTTACCAATACGGAACCAATGCCGAAAATCCCGAAGCAAATTGTAGCAAGAAAAGAACGCAGATATTTCATGCTCCGACCCTTTCAAAAATCCCGAATTTTGTCTTAAAGAAATTTATTTTGCCTTCAAGAAAATCCGTAAAAGCTGCGAATTCATCAGTACAATTGCTTGCAGAAGCTTCAAATTCGCATTTTATTTTTCCTGCGGTTTTGTTTATTATGCAGGCTGCTCCGGAATTATCGGCATAACAAAAAAGCACTTTACTTTTATCGGATAATATTGCTTTAACCAGTCCGGCAGAGATGGAGTTCTCTCCCGAAGCCAGGGCGTAATAAGGTATATTAAGTTTTTTATGGAGTGTGAAAAATCCTGCCGGATAATTATGTACCGAGCCTGAAAACTGAGCGGGAGAGACCTCATTAAATTCTTGATATTGTGAAATTATACTTTTTAACCTTGAAATTTCGCCGTAGGCGGATGAAAAAACAAGTTCTTCTATATCGGGAGAATAGACTTTGTTCAAAGTACATAACAGAACTTTGTCAACAGGACTTAATTTTCTTCTCAAAAGCGGAGGAATGTCCGAGATATTAATTTCATCTTCCGGGTTTATATAATAAAAGTCGCTTATATAAAAAGTTGTTTTTTTCATGCTTAGATTATACAATAATCGGGTATGAAAATCACAAAATATAACGCAATATGTAATTTGGGTTCTGATATAAATGAAGTTTTCAAAAACGCCATATCAGGCGTTTCAGACCGTTTTGAGATTTCAAAAAATTATATTTCCGGGAAGGATGTAAGAGTCGGCAAAGTCAGTGCCCGGCTTCCGAAGATTACGGACGGGGATTATAATACGCGTTGTAACAGACTTTTACTTTCCTGCATTGAGCCTTTTGAGATTGATAAATATGACAAAAAAACGCTTGCGGTTATTTGTGCTACAACAAATACCGGGGTGGAAGAGTATGAAACAAGCGGAAATATTAAGCATGCTCAGATAGGAAATCCGGCAGAGTTTTTGGCCGGACATTTTAATTTGCAAAATTATTTTACGACGGTTTCGACGGCTTGTTCTTCCGGAATAAAAGCATTTTTAATTGCGCGGGAACTGCTAAATTCCGGTTATGCGGAAAGAGTTCTTGTTGCGGGAACTGATGCACTTACTAAATTTCCGATATACGGGTTTGATTCTCTGGAGGTTTTATCTTCCGCTCCGACAAATCCGTTTAGCAAAAACCGGTGCGGTATTAATATAGGCGAAGGTGCCGGGGCCTTTCTAATTGAGAGAAATTCAGAATTCGGAATAGAAATTGCAGGGCTTGGCGAAACTACCGATTGCTACCATGCGACAACTCCCGACCCATCCGGCTTGGAAGCGAAAAAAGCGATTTTGCAGGCTTTGGGAGGAGAAAATCCTCTGAATATTGATTACATCAATCTTCATGGAACGGGAACCGGTGCAAATGATTTGATGGAAGGTCGTGCCGTTTATGAGGTGTTTAAAGATAAAATCCCCGCAAGTTCCACAAAACCTCTTACGGGGCATTGTCTCGGTGCGGCGGCAAGCATTGAGGCGGCACTTTGCTGCAAGCTTTTGGACAGCAATATTAATAAAGTTTTTCCGCATATTTATGACGGAGAATACGATACTAATATTCCCAAGATTAATCTGGCTCAAAAAAACAGTGAAACGGAAAAGTTTGTAAAAAACTGTTTATGTACTTCCTTTGGGTTTGGCGGAACAAATTGCGCCGTATATTTGAGAAAATAATTAATCTTTATTCTTATCGTATGATTTTGCCATATCTAATCTATACTTTTTTTTATTATGGTTTTATAATTGAACTGAGAAAATAAGAAGGAGATTTTATATGATTAAAAAAGAATTGATTTTTTTAGGGCCTCCGGCATGCGGTAAAGGAACTCAAACCAACAGGCTGTCTGAATTTTTAGGGTTTCCGCATGTTGATACGGGCTCGCTTTTGAGAGCGGAAATTGCAAACGGCACGGAAGAAGGAAAGTTTGCGAAATCTTTTATCGATAAGGGACAGCTTGTACCGGCAGAATTGGTCGGAAAAATTATTGCTAAGAAACTTGCCGGCGAAGATTGCAAAAACGGCTATGTTTTGGATGGTTACCCGAGAAGTCTTGAACAGGCTGAAACTCTTGAGAGAATTAATGCGGAAGTTGACAAGGGTGAAGAAGTCAGTTTTAAAGCTATTTATTTTGACATTGATACTCAAATCCTTATTGACAGAATTGTTTCCCGTCAATCTTGTCCAAAATGCGGTGAAATATATAATAAGAAATTTAAACCTTCTAAGGTTGAAAATGTATGTGACAAGTGCGGCAGTGAATTGAAAACCAGAGCGGATGATAATGAAGAGACAGCAAGAGCACGTTTTGATACTTATTTCAGGGAAACGGCTCCGCTCGTTAAATTTTATGAAGATAAAGGCGTTTTATACAAAATAGATGCAAATGGTTCAATTGACGAAGTTTGGGACAGACTTTTAAAAATTGTAAATGAATAAAATTAAAAGCGGGTTTTTTAAACCCGCTTTTTAATTGATAAAATAAATTCCTAAAAACTAAATTTGTCCTACTAAATCGTATTCGGTTGCATCTGTAATTTTAACCTGTTCAATATCGCCCGGAACAACTTGTTTTTTTGTTTTTATATTAACAATTCCGTCAATTTCCGGTGCATCGTATTGAGTTCTTGCAATAACTTCTCCGTCGTCGGAATAACATTCTATTATGCAGGGAAGAGTTTTTCCGATAAAAGTCCGGTTTCTTGCTGCAGATATTTCCTGCTGAATTTCCATAAGTTTTTTATATCTGGATTTTGCAATTTTCGTACTTACGCGGTTTGGCAGGTTGTATGACGGAGTGCCTTTTTCTCGGGAATAAGTAAATACGCCCATTCTGTCGAATTTCATATCACGCACAAAGTTACAAAGATGCTCAAAATGTTCTTCTGTTTCTCCGGGATATCCTACAATAAATGCGGTTCTGATTGAAACATCAGGTATACGTTTTCTTATATTTTCAATCATTGGTCTGTAATCAAATGAAGGCCTGTTCATCATCTTTAGCATTTCAGGGTGTGAATGTTGTAGCGGAATATCAACATATTTGACTACTTTATCAAGGCTTGCAATAGTGTCTAAAAGTTCATCGCTCATCATTGTCGGATAAGCATACATTATCCTTATCCAGCCTAAGCCTTCTATTTTATTAAGTTCTTTAAGAAGTTTTGCGAGCATCGGTTTTTTATACAAATCAATTCCGTAGCTTGTTGTGTCTTGTGCAACCAGAATAACTTCCGTTACTCCTTTTTGAACAAGTTTTTCTGCTTCAGCAACGATATTTTCAATCTTTCTTGAATGATAATTCCCTCTGAGGTACGGAATAATACAATAGCCGCATCTGTAATTACAGCCGTCTGCAATTTTTATATATGAACTTGCGCCCATAGTTATTTGTTGTCGTTCAATGTTTTCAGGGTAAATATAGTCGGGCTCTGGGTTTACGGCATTGATATATTCATCGGATTTTAGGATTTCAATTATTTTTGTAAAATCACTTGTTCCTAAAACGGCTGTGATTTCCGGTATTTCTTTTTTTAATTCTTCGGGATGTTTTTGTGAAAGGCAGCCTGTTACAATGACTTTTTTCCCTTTATCTGCAAGTTCCAATATGGAACGTATAGATTCTCGTTCGGCATCTGCGATAAAAGAACATGTATTTACAATAACGGTATCGGTTTCATCTTCGTTGAGGGTGATTTCATATCCGTTTTGGGCCAAAAGCCCCAGAATTAACTCGGAATCAACCAGATTTTTAGCACAACCGTGACTTACAAGAGCTATTTTTTTCATAAATAAATTGTAGCATAAAAAGCAGGTAGAATTTTATCTTGATTTTTTATTATTTAGTTGATAATATATAAAAGTTCGCGTTAAGCATTGTTTAAAACATAAGGGCCTGTGGCGCAGCGGTAGCGCAGAG
>CALUPN010000026.1 GCA_944322625.1 Candidatus Gastranaerophilales bacterium
GTATCATTGTCATGTCCTTTCATGTTATAGGCAATACTGCCGCTCATTCCCGTAAAAACCCACGGACTGTCGTTAGTCCCTGTGCTTCTTGACATTTTTTTGCTTACCAAAGGTGCACTTGCCGCTGCAACTATTGCAACAATCAATAGCACAATCATCATCTCCATTAAGGAGAATCCGCAGAATAATTTAGCTCTCACGTCTGCTATTCCTTTCTGTTTTTATTAAATTTTACTCACGGGCTGAGAATAAACCGGATGTTTACTCTCTTTAATAATCTTCTTAAATTTTATCGGACAAACTATTTGTGTCCAAAATTATTATAACATATTTATTTTAAATTGTGTACTTTTCTGAACTCAAATGCAAATAAATTACTAAACAGCAAGAAAATCGGAACTTAGTAATTATTTCCGATTTTCTGCGTTTTCATTTCTTTAGAACATTAATCTAAACAGTAAGAAGCGTTTATTTAATTTTTCGGAAAATTTCTTCAGGTTTGCCACAGTCTCGGAAGTATCTTCAACAATCTGCTTCAATCCTTCTTTATCGCCGTCTTCGCCGTTTATTGTCTCTAATGCCGTAGAAACTTCGCACATAGTTACATTCAAATTATCAATTGATGTTTCTATTTTTGTTTTTAGGTTTTCATCCTTAGTCATTTGATTTACGGCTGTCGAAATCTCATTAAGATTATTCATAACTGCATTCAAGTCCTCTCCGAATTCTTCCGCGTTGACTGCACCAATAATCGGAGTCAGTTGTTTTGAAAGATTATTAATAGAATCAGCTGTTTCATACAACATCGGCTTGAATTTTTCATCACCTATAATTCCGTTAATATTTGTTGCAAGTTTATTAAAGTTATTTGAAACATCACTCATCATCCACAGAACTGCATCTATATCATTTTTAGAAGTTTCAACAAGTTTTTCTGTTTTTTCCAATGTTGTTGTTGCTTGAGCCGTCAACTCCTTAAAGTTTGTAACAGACTCTCTGATTTCTGCAATCATTGAATCGTTAAGAAGCTCATTAATAATTCTGTTAGTTTCAGTTAAGGACTCGGCTGCTTTGTACTGCCAGTCCATAAAATCGGCAATTCTCATCGGCTCAACTATTGTATAAGGCGATGTCTGCTGCGGATACGGAAGAGCAGTATTATCCAGAGGAGCAATTCTTAATTTTTCAACTCCGTCAACTTTTACGATTTGTCCAATCATAAAATGAGGTAAAATTAAGCCCGGCAATTCTACAACATAATCAACTTTATACGCATAACTTGTATTAATAGTATCTTTAAGTTCATCCGGAACAAGTTTTGCTGTCATAATCTGAGATTTTTTTACGTTTCCGACATCATAGAATTTATCATCGAGTTTAATCTCAACCGGAGCCCCTGTCGATAACAAATCTTTATTAACAACCGGAATATAAACAGAGCGCACTTTCGGCGGAGTTATCTCCAGAAACTGTTCACCTATAAGTCCGGATTGCTGTATAGAAAGCATTGATGCCTTTGGGATAGTAATTCCGGGTTCTGTTATAACAAACTTCATCTTAACATAGCTTGAGTCACCGTTAACGACAGGCATAATTTCCTCAACCTGCCCGACTCTAAGTCCCATCATCTGTACGCCGGAGCCCGGTCTTAGGCCGTTTACATCCTTAAACTGTACCTCTATTCTTTCAGCAGAAGAAAAAGAACGGCCTTTTACCCACAATACGGTAAAGAGCAATGTCGTTAAGGCTACAAGTGTTAATATTCCTACTTTAAATGATGGTGACATTTTCATATTTTATATTTCCTCATAAATTATGCATTCATTTTCATCGGCCCTTCAAGAGAAGCGTTTACAAACTGTTTTGTATAAGGTGTTCTCTCCTCTAAAAGCTCATCCGGAGTTCCTTCAAAAACTGCATGACCATTATACAACATCAAAACAGAATCAGCAGTTCTTTTTATTGTGGACATCTGGTGAGTTACAACTATTGATGCCGCATTTGTTTCGTTTTTTAATCTTACAATATAATCCTCTATTAAAGTAGAAGATATAGGGTCTAATCCCGCTGTCGGCTCATCATACAAAATTATTTTAGGCTCTGTAACAATAGCACGCGCAAAGCTTACACGTTTCTGCATACCGCCTGATAATTCAGACGGAAACTTATCTTCAATTCCGGATAAACCTACAAGCTCAAGTTTTTCTGCTACAACTTTTTCAAGCTCCGCCTTTGTATATTTTCCCCTCAAATCTTTTCTCTCCTGAAGCGCAAAAGATATGTTATCAAATACATTCAAAGAATCAAACAATGCAGAATACTGGAATACCATCGCAATATCGCCTCCGGAAGTATTAATTTCTCCGGAATCTTTTTCAATAAGTCCGCTTATGAGTTTAAGCACAGTACTTTTACCCGAGCCGCTAAAGCCAACTATAGATAATATTTTCCCGTCGTCAACTTTGAATGAAATATTATCAAGAATAACTTTTTTATCAAATGATTTTACTAAATTTTTAACTTCTATTCCCATTGTTTTGCCTTTAATCTTTAATAATCAGCACCCACCCTGCCCTCCCTCATAAGGGAGGGTCTACATATTTTAATAAAAAAACATTGCCGCAAAAATTAAATCCAGAATAACTATTGCAACAAATGACCAGACAACAGCCTTTGTTGTTGCAATACCTACCCCCTTTGCCCCGTCTCTGGCTTCCATTCCGCAGGTACAGCTTATTAGCGTTATTACAAATCCGAACGCCAGAGATTTCAGAATACAAACATTAATGTCATGTATATTTAACCCGAACCAAACAGAGTCGAAATAAGCCTTATATGTAAGTCCGGAAACTAAATTAGAAGCAACAGCCCCGCCTAAAATACCAAACACGGAAGCAACAATTACAACCGGAGGCATCATAAGCGTTCCTGCAATCACACGCGGTGTAAAAAGATAATGAACGGGATTAACCTTTAAAACTCTAATTGCATCTATCTGTTCTGTTACCTTCATCGTTGCAATCTCTGATGCCATAGAAGAGCCTATCATTGAAATTATCGCAAACCCTGCCATAATAACACCTTCTTCCCTGACCATCAATATCGCAACAAGCATTCCCACATAATTTCCCGCACCCTGTTTCACCATCTCGCCTGCTACTTGCATTGCAATAATAATCGAAGTCATGCCGACAATCGAAAGAGTTATCGGAAGTGAGGAAACACCAAATCTTGAAGCCTGCTCCATTATAGCCTTAAGCGTTGTGGGAAAACTCGTGAGGCCTTTTAAGAATTCAAGGCCGAACAAAGCAACATTGCCGAGAGTCGTAACAAAACTCTCAACTTCTGCCTGAAGCATCCTGAAGATTTTATAAGTATATGTAGCCTTGTAATATATTTTCACCTTGTGTAGTATTTTACCACACATTTTAATTATTTTACAAATCTTTTTTTATTTATGATAGACTATAAGAAAGGAGTATATTTAAGAGAGGAGTTGTAATGTTTGGATTAATTTTAGCGGGTGGTTCGGGAAGCAGACTTTGGCCTTTGTCAAGAGAACTTTACCCGAAACAGCTCATTAATATCCAGAATACGGAAAGTCTCCTGCAGGCGACTTTCGAAAGAATTAAAGAATGCATGCCGGAAGAAAATATTATAAGCACAACCGGAGTAAAACATTTTTCAAACGTAAAATACCAACTTTCCTCAATAGCACAAAACGCCGTTGTATTATCCGAACCCATCGCTAAAAATACGGCTCCGGCAATTGCAGTTTCCGTAAAGTTTATAACGGATAAATATAAAACAGACCCTGTAATTTTGGTAGTTCCTTCAGACCATCTTATAAAAGATGTAAAAGGTTTTGTAAACACGGTTAAATCCGGAGAAAAAATCGCAGAAAAAGGTTATATCGTAACATTTGGTATAAAACCGGCATACCCTGAAACGGGATACGGTTACATAAATATTACCCAAACCGCTGTAGAAAACGGATATAAAGTTAATAAATTCGTTGAAAAACCTGATACCGAAACGGCGGAAAAATATCTAAAAGACGGTAACTACTTCTGGAACAGCGGCATTTTTATGTTTAAAGCTTCAGTTTTCTTAGAAGAGCTTGCAAAACATTCTCCTGAAATTTATGCAAAATTGAGCGGATTTGATTTCAAATATTCTAATGAAATTCCTTTTACCGAATTTGATAAAATGCCTTCAATTTCTGTCGATTACGCTGTAATGGAAAAATCCGATAAGATTGCGTTAATAAAACTTGAAAGCGACTGGAATGATTTAGGAAGCTGGAAATCTATTTATGATGTAAGCACTAAAGACAAAGACGGCAATGTAAAAATCGGACATATTCTTGATGAAGGCTCTAAAAATTCTCTTATGTACTCTTCTTCGAAACTCGTTGCAACAATCGGCCTGGAAGATACGGTTATCGTAGAAACAGAAGATGCGATTCTTGCTTGCAAAGCGGATAAAACGCAGGATGTTAAAAAGATTTTTGAAACATTAAAGAAACAAAATGATGATACACATCTTGTACACAAAACCGTTTACAGACCTTGGGGTTATTATACAGTACTGGCACAAGGCAACGGTTTCTTAACCAAAATGATACAGGTTAATCCCGGACAGAAGCTTTCCGTTCAATCTCATAACCACAGAAGCGAACACTGGGTTATTTTAGAAGGCACGGCAAAAGTTGTTCTTGAAGGAAAAGAATTAATCCTAAGTCCGGGACACAGTATAGATATTCCGGTAAAAGCAATCCATTCACTACAAAATCCTTATGATAGCGTTGTTAAAGTAATAGAAGTTCAAAAAGGGGATTTGCTTATAGAAGAAGACATCGTCAGATATGAAGACATTTACGGAAGAGTATAAATACTTGACCTAACATAATATTTCTGATAAATTCTAATTGTGTTTATTAATAAGGAGTTATCTATATGAGAATCAGTCCTGTTTGTAATGCTTATCATGCTAATTATCAAACAAAAAGTAAAGCTGTAAAAAAACAGCAAGAAACCCCTGCACCTGAGACCGTAAGTCCGTCTTTCAGAGGTCCGCTTACTAAGATTTGCGGCGGCATCGGCGGCATAACAGCAGCTCTTGCTATTATCGGTACCGGCGGAGCGGCAGCGGTTATATTGCCGGCAATAGGCCTTGTCGCAACCTGCACCGGAGTCGGTTATGCTATGGATAAAGAGAATGAAAAAGATGAAAAGAAATAACGGCTGATTTTATGTTAAAATTTAGTCGTTATGATAAAATTTTGTCTTAAATCAATGGGCTGTAAATCTAATCAGTTTGAAGGGCAGATTATTTCCCAAAATTTGATTAGTGCAGGATTTTGCGAAGTTAAGAATATTCAGGATGCTGATTATTATATTCTTAACTCTTGTTCCGTTACGCATAAAAGCGATAATGAAGCAATGTATCTTTTAAGACACGCACACTCGCTGGGAGCAAAAACTATTCTTACCGGCTGTATCGCACAAATTGAAAAAGATAAACTTTCGGATGAACCTTATATCGATTTTATATTCGGAAATGAAGATAAATTCTATATTGCAAAATACCTTGAAGAAGGTAAAACTTGTGTAATCAAGGATTTAATGAGCGAAAACGTGTTTTGCAAAGTTCGGCTTGAAGATACAACAAAAACCAGAATAAGCCTAAAAATTCAGGACGGCTGTGATAACAGGTGCTCATATTGTATAATACCGTTCGGCAGAGGAAAATCAAGAAGTGCAGATTCGGATTTTATAATAAGTGAAATTAACAGATATACAAATTTAGGTTATAAAGAAGTTGTATTAACGGGAATTCATATTGGGCTCTGGGGCAAAGAGTTTAATAAGGAACTTTTGAATTTATTAAAAGAAATAGAAGAAAGAACCTCTATTCCGAGATACCGGCTCGGCTCTCTTAATCCACACGAGATTACGCCGGAGCTTTTGGACTTTCTTCAAACCAGCGGGAAATTTTGTCCGCATTTCCATCTTTCTTTGCAATCAGCTTGTAACAAAACACTAAAACGTATGAACCGCCATTACAGTGTGGAGTTTTACCTTGATCAAATTGAAGATATCGTATCACGCTTTAATAAACCATTTCTCGGAAGCGATATCATAGCAGGATTTGCCGGTGAAACAGATGAGGATTTTGAAACAACTATATCAAACTTAAAAAAATCGAAACTAAGCCAAATTCACACTTTCCCTTATTCCGTAAGAAAAGGTACTGCAGCTGAAAAAATGGAAGGACATTTACCTGATGAAATAAAAGAATACAGAGCATCTGTCATTAAACAAATCTCGGCGGAAAAATATCACGCATTTATAAACTCCAATATCGGAGAGGAAGCGGAAGTTCTGATTGAAAAACGACTTGATAAACGGGGAAAATATAAGGGTATAACAAGAAATTACCTGACCGTAAGACTAGATGACGGCGAATTTAATACTTTAAAAAAAATTTGTTTAACAAATAAAATGCTGTCAGATATATAATTTTGCTTATTTATTTGTACTATAATATTGATATTATATAAATTATAACTCAAGGTTCTTATGAAAATATTAATGGATAAAGTTACTTCCGACATTCTGGAAGAATTGGAAAAAACACAAAGAGATTTCTGGAATATCCCCAGAGAAACAGGAATCATGCTGAATATGTTTATAAAAATGATGAATGCCCAAAATGCGCTTGAAATCGGCACATCTAACGGTTATTCCGGTCTATGGCTTGCAAAAGCTTTAAAAGAAACGGGCGGGCAGCTTACTACAATTGAATTCTATGAAAAAAGACAAAGTGTTGCTATTGAAAATTTCAAAACCTGCGGCGTTTTTGATATTATAACCCCAATACAAGGTTCTGCCTGTGATATTCTGGAGAGATTTGAAGATAGCAAAAAATTTGATTTTGTTTTTATTGATGCAAATAAAAGAGAGTACGTTAAATATTTAGAACTAATCAAACCCCATTTAACCCAAAAGGCTTTTATTGCGGCAGATAACATAACATCACACGCAGAGAAAGTTCAAACATTCATTGACGCAATTGACTCAGATAACGATTTTCAATACGAAATTCTTAACCTTCCCGGCGGCTTATTAACCGCTTATAAAAACACTTAATAATCTTCTCTGCCGCGGGCTTTCAAGTATTCCCGAATCTGGTTTAATGAAAATTGGATAATTCTGGTTATTCTTGAGGGTGAAAGCCCGACCATTGTTGCAATATCTTTCGCTTGCATATTTCTGTAAAATCTGTACTCTACAACCGTACGTTCTTTTTGCGGCAATTTTGCAATGGCTTGTTTTATAAGACGGCTCATTTCGACTATTTCAGCTTGCTCATCCGGCATTGCAGATGTATCTTTTATAAAATCAAACGGCGAAGCATTATCAGTTGCTGCAGCCGCCAAACCGTCTATAGACAGAATTGTTTCATAAACAGCTTCACGGACTTTTGTCGGAGAAATACTGAATCCCATATCTTCAGAACTGTCGTCACTTTCAGACGACAAATCCGCACCGGCATTTTCTTCATCTGTTTTATGTTTAAGTGTGTACCACTTATAGCGATGTCTTAATTCATTTCTAATAGCCCATTTCACTGCCGTTGCAATGTATGCATCATTATATCTTGCAAGCTGTTCTTCCGTTTTTCCTTTAATCAAAGTCTGCACTGCAATAACACCTATACTAACCAATTCTTCATACTCAATCATATGGTTAGGTATACGTTTATGCTCAACTCTTGCTACTTTTTGCACAACACCTAGGTACTGTTTGATTAAAGTCTTATTATCCATCTTTTCTTATTAAACTAACCTTATATCAATCATACATTGATTTTAATATTTTTTCAAGTTATAAAAAACTCAGTATATTAAAGCTTAATTCTTATTTTTTAATCCGTACACAAACAACAGAATTTCAGCTACGGCTTTATAGAGTTCGGGAGGAATTTGCTGATTTAAGTCCACCATTCTGAATAAAGCTCTGGCTACCGGCGGATTATCTATAACGGGAACATTATGTTGTATTGCGATATCAATAATCTTTTTAGCAATTAATTCGGTACCTTTGGCGGTCAGCGTGGGAGATTGCATCGTTTCAGCGTCATATTTGAGAGCACAGGCAACGTGAATAGGATTTCTGACAACAAAATCCGCTTCCGGAACCGAATCCATTGCACCTTGTTGCAGCATCTGCATACGACGCTGTCGCAGAGCTGCCTTAACGTGAGGATCTCCTTCTGAGTTTTTATATTCATCTTTTATTTCTTTAAAAGACATTTTTTGATCTTTTAAAAATTTCCACTTTGTAACTCCATAGTCAGCAGCCGCAATTATCAAAAAAGCAATACAAGCTTTGTATATAAATTCAACAACAAGTTTACCGAATTCTATCATTACCGCAAAGTGATTATCAATTGCCGCAAGCATTAATATATCGTCCAAATGTTCCTTATATACAGACCAGCCAACCAAACCTAAAACAACAACTTTCAGAATATTTTTACCAAGTTCAAATAATGTTTTTACCTGAAACAAATTTTTAAAATACTTAGTAGGATTGAGCTTATCCAACTTAGGTACCAATGGAGCAGTTGCAACAAGTGGGCCTACTTGAATGAAATCACCCAGAATAGCAATAAAAGCCGCAACAAAAAGTATCGAACCGATTATTGCAACAGTCGGAATAATTGCAACCGTAAACATATAAGGATAGCCTATTTCCGAAAGATGTTGATTTGGTATTTGTTCGTACAGAGTTCTGAACAGTCCGACAATTAGCTTCCAGATAAGAGGTGCCAGCAAATTAATAAACGAAAACATTACCAGCAAAGACAATGCAATTGACACATCCTTGGATTTTACTACCTGCCCTTCTTTTCTTGCCCTTTCAAGTTTTTGAGGGGTGGCATCAAACTGTTTATCTTCATCTCCCAATGACTCTGTTCCTCTTGGTTAATTCATTACACGTGTTTTATACAATTCGGCCCTTATTTCATAAGCCCAATTTAGTCGGATTAATATTATCTTATCATAAAGGCATAATTTTATTGTACAATATCAATATAAGGAGAAATTAATGAAAAATCTAATTTTTGTCATTTTATCAATATTATCAATTATTTGCGCAGGATATACGATTTTGAACATATCCGGAAAAGTCGGAGCCGGAATACTCTTTGTTTGCGGTTTTTTAGCCGGAATTTTCTTAATGAACATAAAACTTAACATGAAAAATGATACATTAAATACATACAAGCGTGAACTTGAAAAAGAATCTGTAGTCTCCGGTGAAAACAGCTCTCGCGTAAAAGTCCTCGAATCAAAAATAGAAGTTCTTGAAAAAGCCTTAGAAAATGCGCTCAAAACAAAATAGCATTATAAATGTAAAAATTTGTAAACATTGCTTATTAAACCTGTATATTTAACTGCGGTTTTTACTATAATTAAAATATGTTAGGGGTAATTATACAGAGTTTGTCATGAAATTAAATCCGGTCAGCTGCAAAATATATCAAAATAACAGCCCAAAATTAAAAAGTAAGCATAACACAAATGCTTGCAGCACATCTGCTCCGGGTTTCAGAGGAAAAACCGGTTTTGTATGCGGGGCTGTTGCAGGAGGAGTAATAGCTTCTTTGTTTAATGACGCTATTGTTTTATATGCTGTCCTTGGTGCTATCATGGGAGATTTCATTGATAATATATTCAATAACCATGACAGAAATGACAATAATGAGAACAGGAACAATTTACGAATGTATAAATAATGGATAAGTAAAAATTAAATTGATATGTGTAATTAAAAAAGGAGAAAAGTATGAGAATCAATTCAATCAGTCCCGTAATGGTCAACAATGCAAATTTAAGAACAAGAAAAAACATTGCCGCTAAATCGACAGAAACTCAACCTGCAATTGAACCGGCAAAATCAGGCAATGTTGCTTTTAAAGGAACTTTTGGAGCAATTGCCGGCGGCGTTGTAGGAGCTTTTATGGGCAGCGTCCTGACACTGGTCACAATGGGAGCTGCAAGCGCGGCAGTTCTGCCGATAATTGCAATCGGTGCCGCTATAGGACACAGTGAAGAAGAAAAATCAAAAAAAGAAGAAAAAAATAAAAAGAAATAAAAACTTTTACAATAAACTAAAACCGGGTGATAAGATTCTATCTTGCACCCGGTTTTAGTTTATTGTAAAATAATGTAAAGAATTTAAAGGAGAGATATATGACAACGGATTTTAAAAAGATATTGAGTTATATGCCTACGGTTATTGAATCTTCATCAAGAGGCGAAAAATCTTTTGATATTTTTTCAAGATTATTAAGAGAAAGAATTATATTTTTAGGAACGGAAATCGATGATGATGTTGCCAATTCAATAGTTGCTCAGCTTCTTTTGCTTGATAGTGAAAATCCGGAAAAAGACATTATGTTATATATAAATTCTCCGGGTGGTGTTATTACTGCGGGAATGGCAATATATGACACTATGAATTTAATAAAAGCTGATGTCCAGACTATATGTCTGGGAGAAGCTGCATCAATGGGTGCATTCTTGCTTTCAGCAGGTGCGAAAGGCAAACGTATGGCTCTTCCGAGTGCAAGAATAATGATTCACCAGCCATTGGGCGGTGCAAAGGGTCAAGCTACGGATATTGAGCTTGAAGCAAAAGAAATACTCAGAATGAAAGACATGTTAATCGGAATTATGGCCGAAAACTCAAACCAACCATTCGAAAAAGTCAAAGAGGACTGTGAGAGAGATCACTATCTTTCCGCAGCAGAAGCTGTTGAATACGGGCTTATTGACAAAGTAATAACTTCCGCGACTCAAGAATAAAGAACATTTATGAAAATATTTTTCCGCTTACAAAGCTTAGAATATTAAGTTTTGTAACATTGCTTATATTTCCGCAACATCTGCCGATGTTTTTGGTATAATCTATTGTTGTAGACGCATATACTCTTTACTGAGTAGTGGGTGTTGGGAGATTATGAGAGAAAGAATACTTCTATTTATAATTTTATCTTGTCTGGGAGTGTTTTTATATATTTTCCAGAATTATGTTAATACCGTTGTCGGTTTTGTAATTCTGTGTATATGCATGGTTATTTACGGGCTGTATTCAATTGCGGCCGCTAAGTATCAAAAACGTAAACTAAAAAAACATCCTCCTGTCATAAATGAAAGTTACAAACCTTTTGTTACCGTTATGATTCCCGCTCACAATGAAGAAAATGTTATCGGTGCAACTGTAGAAAACATTTTAGGAATGAACTATCCTGATTTTGAAATTATCATCATTGACGACAGAAGTACGGATAATACAGCATCTGTAATAAAGAACATTGAGGCAAAGCATGAAAATGTTAAAGCATTAATTCGGGAAAAAGACGCTTTCCCCGGAAAATCAGCAGTTTTAAATGATGCCTTTAAAATAGCAAAAGGTGAGGCAATCCTTGTCTTTGATGCAGATGCTTCCGTAGAACCGGACTTTCTGAACAAATTAATACCAAATCTTGAGCCTTCGGATGTCGGAGCGGTACAAGCAAGAAAAATTATAAGAAATAAAGATGTTAATTACCTGACACGATGCCAAAATAACGAATATACACTTGACACATACCTTCAGGTAGGACGTGATGCAATAAAAGGTGCTGTAGAGCTCAGGGGCAATGGAGAGTTAATTAAACGCGAAGCTCTTGAAGATATTGATGGATGGAATAACTATACAATAACAGACGATCTCGATATGTCTACAAGGCTTCATATAAAAGGTTGGGACGTAAGATTTTGTCTGGATGCTTGCGTCTATGAAGAAGGCATAGTGAGTTTATGGCCCCTGTTCAGACAAAGAAGAAGATGGCTTGAGGGTACTATCAGAAGATACCTCGAATACTTCGGAGAAGCCATGAAATCAAAAAAAATGTCTCTTAGAGCAAGATTTGATATGGCAATCTATATTACACAATTCATTATGCCGTTATGGTTTATGATGGAAGTCGCTTTTAGAATTATAAAGTTTTTAACGGATAAAATCGACCCTTACAGCCTGCATAACGTTTTATGGTCATCTTTGATAGTTTCAACTGTTGTCGGTGTCGGTTTTATTCTCGCAATAAGATACAGCTTAAGAAGATATGATTTAGTGCCGAGATGGAGTGCTTTAAAGCAATCGTTGGAAACTACGGTTTATTTTTTAATAATTTGGTTTCCGATGGAGTTATTTATTTGTGGTAAAATATTATTCTGCAAGAAGGATATGAATTGGGGCAAAACCGCCCATGGTTTAGTCTTGGCAGGCAACAATATAAAAAATAATGAAGAAAACATTCAGGAATTAGAATTACAAGAGGTATAAATAGCAATGATGACAACAGATTGTTTTAATTATGTAAGAGAACACATCAGAGAAGTTCCGGATTTCCCTAAAAAGGGAATATTGTTTTTGGATATAACAACGGCTGTAAAAGACAATGTTGCAATGCAATATATGTTGGATTTCTTATTCGAAAACTTTAAAGATGAAAAAGTTGATTATGTTGCAGGTATAGAATCCAGAGGTTTTATATTTGGCGCTGCTCTGGCATATAAACTTAAAGCCGGCTTTATTCCGATACGCAAACCCAATAAACTGCCGGCAGAAACAATTAAGGAAACGTATTCTCTTGAATATGGAACAGATACAATAGAAATGCATTCTGATGCACTAAAAACCGGAGACAGAGTACTGGTTATAGACGATTTGCTTGCAACAGGAGGAACGGCCGCTGCGGCATGTAATCTGATTAAACGAACCGGCGCCGAACCGATTGGTGCAGCTTTTATTATAGAACTTGACCCGCTAAAAGGACGAGAAAAAATTGAAACGGCAGGGGTTAAGGTTGTTTCAATGCTTCATTATGATATAGATTAAAAAGAACCTCCTTATAAGGAGGTTCTTTTTAATCTTCTGAAATAAGCCTGTTTACAAATACCATAAATTTTTTGAATCTTGATTTCGGCTCAACTTTATCTGCAGTTACAGCCCCCTGACTGGCAAGAGAAACTCGGTTTTGCAATGTCTTAGGATATAACAGTTTTAAACTAAATAAAAATTTATCAATTTCATATTTTAAGTCAGGATTTTTACGTGCTTCTTTGTCGATTAAATCCGGGAGTCTGTCAAATCTGTCAGCAGCTTCTTTGGTTAAGCTACGCTTATTTGCGGAAACCTTATTTAATTCAGTAAAATAAGAAATAACAGCAGGACCTTGCAAATTGCCGGTATTAGCCGCTTTAAAGAACTTTCCGATTTCTGCCGCTTTGTCTTTTGAGTTAGTTGTTATACTCCTAATCATCGGAGCTGCATCAATTTTCATTGCCATATTTATATTCCTTTCTTTTTATTTACTTCTTTAAAAACGCGTAAAAAATATTTTTGCCAGTGTATAAATTATAAATCAAAAGGAGATTCTTCTTTATAATAATTCTTCTTTCTCTTTTTAATTTTATCATTTCGTTTTTTTACATCTTTTGAAACATTTTTATAAGCATTATCAAGAGAGATTTTGGCAATAGGTTTGTTAGTGGCTCTGTCATTTACTACAAGCCAGAACGATTGTTTAACGTTATTAACTGCAAAAGAAATCTTTCCCGCAAATCTGTCCCCCGGTTTGAATTGTGAGAAAAGAAGCTTTGTATCACCGAATATTGAAGGGTTAAATACCGAATTATAATCATTGACAAGAGCTAAATCCATGCCGGAAAAAGCTTTTTTTGACATATTGGAAATAGAAAGAGAAAGCGTTATTGTATTCACTTCACCAAAAGGATCTTTTTCGTAGAGAATATTCGCTATTCTTATATCCAATCCCGGGAAATTAAGTTCTTTTTGTTTTAGTGCCTCTTCTTTATATACAGGCAGTTCTACATCAGACAATATCCTTACTTTTATTTCATCTCCGGGAGCTATAAGAACATTTTTCCCTTTCCTGTATAAAGACATCCCCAAACCGATAGTTCCGCCGAGCGCTGCACCGCCGGCCAAAGTATACCCCTGTGAGGCTATTGCGGCCTCAATACCGAGAGCTTGCAGGGCAAACAAACCTCCTGCGACACCTCCGACTGCTGTATAACCGATATCTGTTGCCACAATTTTTGTTGCAGCCTTAAGAGGATGGAGCTTGGTAGACATCTTTCCTTCTATAGGAATTTCACGTCCGTCAGGCGTTACCAAATAATCAAAGCTTAAGTTCAAATAACCGTCTCTTCCAAGCCTTCTAGCTTCACTCGTTTGGGTAATCGTCCCGTGTGCAATCGTACCTTTGGGTATAATAACCCCTTTATCTCCTATCACATCACTTGTTACTTCCGCAAAAAACTCGTCACCTTCTATGGAAAATGTACCGTCTAAAACTTGAGAAACCGTCATTTCAATAACATCACGTTTCTCCAGAGTTTCAGTTTTTCCCGTAAACAAATCCTTATCAGGAGTTGTATACTCTTCATCAAACTCAGCATGCCCTTGAAACGGAGTTTCGGCAAATGCTGTATTGACAAGCATCATACTAACTAATAACAGTGCTAACCTCTTCCTCATAGTCTAATTATACTATCTTTTGAATTAAAAACCAAATCTTAAAATATAACAATTTTGCTACAATAAACTGTTATATATATCAACCGTAATTGTACATATTTTAAGCTCTCTGTCAATAAGACTTTTAATAGTACTTTTATAACAAATTAAAAGAGCTGCGTCCAAACCGTCATTATTCAAAGCCTCCCATATCGGATTACAATATTCACAAGGACGTGTTCTTTTTTCCAGTTTATCAGCCAGAAATATTATTTTTTCAAAAGCTGACATATTTATTTTTCCGAGCGTATGCCACCTTATTGCGGATAAAATTTCTTTATCAGTAACGCCGAATTCTTTTTCCGCAACATAGGCTCCTACAGGAGCATGATGCGTTTTTGAATTACAAAGCTCTCCGTCTTCAAGTTCAAGAGTTTTTAGGATTTTCAAACTTTTTTCTTGCGGTAAACACTTCGCACAATCATGAATTAACCCTGTAAAATAAGCTTTATTTCTATCTAAGTTGAACTTTTCCGCAAGCATTTCCGCACACTCCGCAGTTCCTATCGAATGTTCATAACGCTCTGCAGTCAAATGCTTTTTCAGCCATTCTTTTATCTCATCAATTGTTGTATAAACCATTTTTATTAATATATTCCTTTACTTTTTCTATTGTACTACTATTCGGATTTTTTCTTAATTCTGTTGATGATATATTTATAAATTGCATAGGTGCTATCTCATAGTCAAATCCCGATTTTATACTATGCCCGTTTCCGCGCGGAAAAACTATAAAATGCACTTTCTCTTTTAATTCATCTGCCTTATACCAGCTGTCTATTTTTTCAAAAGCATCTGTACCTATTATAAAATTTAAACGTTTTTTTAATCCGTATTCTTCAATAATTCTGTTTACCGTTATAAGAGTATAAGATTTCCCCTCCGATTTATATTCAATATCAGAAACTTCAAACTTCGGATTTGAAGAAACCGCAAGTTTTACCATATTTAGCCTGTGTCCGGCCAAATCCTTATTTAAACTTTTATGCGGAGGAATATATGAGGGAATAAAAATTATTTTATCGAATTGATAATACTCAAGCGCAAACTCAGCCATTTTAACATGTGCATAATGTATAGGATTAAAAGTTCCCGGAAAAATACAAATGCTCATCAAACCTCCTTTATTTTATTTTATACTAAATAAAATAAAAAGCCTGATTTATAAAATCAGGCGCTGATAGATAAGTAAGTTGGGGAATTAAGTAAGTAAGTAAGTAAGTAAGTAAGATTAAGTTTGGTATTATAAGTAAAAACTTTTTCTACGATTTTGTCCGCGATATAAATGTAACCCTTGATTTCATATCCAGAGCGAACAATCGCATTTCATCCATTAAAACATAGGATTTGTCTTCTGCGGGATTTTCATTAATATAAAACTCCCGTGATATATTTGTTGCCATAGCATTTATGTTATAGCTATCCAACAATGCCATATAATCACCTCGTTTCTTCCAAACCACAAGCATATGTTTTACTCATGATTCAGCATTTGTCTTTTTATAATCTTATATTTGTCTTACATATATATAAAGTATATAAATGCTTTCAAATTTCAATTTGATTTAAGTTTGTTACATTACTTTACATTGAAAAATAAGCGTCAGAACTTAAATAAAGATATTAGCGGGATACAGGACTATTTTGTAAAGATTTGTAAAGATTTGTCTAAAATCATTAAAGTTTTTAGAAAAAATGCCGATATATATTATATATCATATAAGAGGTGTGTATCACATGTCAAACTTCACAGTAAACGGAGTATATTCTTACACAAGCGCAAATATCTATTCGTATCTTGGGCGCGTACCATACAACTCAAGAGCGCTGGAACGTGCGTTTGAGGATTTTGATGTTACTCCGACAGGTACAACCGATGATTTAAAAGAACTGAATGACAAGATGTACGCAGAGTACTCTAAGCAGGTTCAAGAGCAGATTGATAATCAGAATAATCAGAAGGTTATTCCCTGGGCAAGTTTATGTGCTCAAATCGGTATTCAGGCAACCGGTGATTATGATAAAGATTATGCTGCTTTTAACAATGCAATTCAGTTGTTGAGCCAGAGTGCTATCGACGGTCAGGCAATGACATATTTTGCAGGGTTAAGGTCGGAAGCATCTAGAGCATTCGGGTTATCAAACAAACCGGAACCGCAAGAGGCACCTATATCATACCGTGCATATCAGGCACAATTCATGAGCTGATGTCGATATCATTCAGTTTTTGGCACTGTTCGTGCACGAACAGTGCCTTTTTGTATTTTTAACCGTTATGACAATGATGATGCTTATGATGGTGACCATGACAATGACTATGTTCGCCACCGCAGGCATTTTCTCCTGTAACAAGCGTTGAGGCAAGATATTGATTTACGACATCTCTCACCGGTAATTCGGGACATCCTGATATAACTTTAACCCCGTTTTGTTCAAAAATCCCGAGAGGACGAGCCCCCATACCACCTGCCAGAACTAAGTTTACTCCTTGTTCTGATAACCAACCCGCACTTTGGCAGCTAATACCTTCTGCCGGGACCTTTGTTTCCATACTTAATATTTCCTTTGTTACGGGATTAACTTCCGCAAATGTAAACGTTTCCGCATGACCGAAATGGGAGCAAAGTCTTTCATTTTCGGTAGGAATTGCAATTTTCATAATATTATCTCCTTTCAAAATTTCGATATTTGTTTGTAATAAAATAGCACTCTCTAAAGCCTCTGTTTCAGTTATATTATGTAGATAGGCATATCGTTTCAGTATATTTAATATATTTTCATTGATTCTTCTGTTAAACGGGACTTTTTTTAAGCAGGTACGTTTCCTGCCCGCATTAATCCGTTTTCCGCCCCATCTTTTGTTACACATAAACTCATCCATACATACATTTTACAACATAGCTTGAATATGTCAATACATAATCAAGTCTCAGCAGAGTAATAAGAGAGTTTCTTCGTGATATAATCATAATATGAATATACTTGTAACAGGCGCCAGCCGCGGAATCGGAAAATCCATCGGAGAATATTTTATAAAAGAAGGCTATAATGTTTTTGCCTCGGCAAGAAACGAAGAGCTGCTAAAAACATTTCAAAACTATTGTGTATGCGATTTGAATAAAAACCCTGAAAAACTCGGCAATTATATTGAAGAAAACCGGATTGATATTCTTGTAAACAATGCCGGAGTATATATTTATTCTTCAATTGAGAATATAAATTCCATGCAAATTGAACAGGTTTTAAAAACTAATCTTGAAGTTCCGTTATACTTAATTTCAAGAGCTGTTCCTTATATGAAAAAGAAAAGATGGGGAAGGATTATTAATATCGGCTCAATAAGCGGTGTGATGGGAGAAGCCGGTGCCAGCCTGTATTCTGCCTCTAAAGCCGGTTTAATTGGCGCCACAAAAGCGTTAGCGCTTGAACTTGCGGAATATGGAATTACCGTGAATACGATTAATCCGGGCTGGGTCGAGACTGATTTGGGAAATGACTCTGTTGAGGAAAGCGGATTTTCTAAAGAAGAGATTGTTGAATGTATTCCGCAAAAAAGATTTATTACGCCGGATGAAATTGCAGGAATGGTAAAATATTTGATTTCAGATGAGGCAAAAGGGGTTACAGGACAGTCAATTAATCTTTGTGCGGGATTAAGTGTAGGGTATTAAGAGATGAAAACAAAAGATGAACTGTTAAAATTATATAATTCAAATTTAGAGAATTTATTAAAAGAAGCACAAAAATATTTAAAGCCTGAGGTGGAATTTTGTTCGATAATTAATGCGCGTTCAGGTAAATGCTCTCAAAACTGTAAATATTGCGCCCAAAGTTCGCATTATAATACAGATATTGAAACTTACCCGCTGATGGATGTACCAACCGTTGTTAAAGCCGGCTTAGACAGCATAAAAAACGGAGCTTCGCGCGTTGCAATTGTTACATCCGGTAAAACCCCGGATGAAAGTGATTTTGACAGAATGCTTGAGATGATTAGGGCATTAAATAAAGAAGGTATAAAAAGCTGTGCAAGCATCGGAATATTGAATGATGAGCAGGCTAAAAAGCTTAAAGAAGCAGGACTTATCCGATTTCATCATAATATTAACACCTGTAAATCCTATCACCCTGAAATATGTACTACCCATAGTTATGACGACAGGATTAAGACGGTAGAATTGGTTCAAAAATACGGAATGGAGCTTTGCTGCGGCGTAATTATCGGTATGGGGGAAACTGTTGAACAGAGAATAGAAATGGCGCTTGAGCTTGCAAAAATTAATCCGGAAAGTATTCCAGTTAACATCTTAACGCCTATTAAAAATACTCCGTTTGAAAATTATCGGGATAAAATAGATGAAGAAAATGTTTTAAGAACGCTTGCTGTTTTTAAAATAGCATGTCCAAATTCTTCAATAAGGATTGCAGGAGGTAAAAAAGCAAGACTTTGCGGGAAAACTATAGAAACAGCGTTTAGATATTGCGCTGACTCTGCTATTGTAGGGAATTATCTTACAACGACAGGCTTCACACCGGAGGAAGATAAAAAAATAGTGCAAAACGCGGGGAGAAAAATAGGTGGAACAAAAACGTTTGTCACTATTTAAGTTATTTTTAATTTTCACTAAAATCGGCGCCATACTTTTAGGCGGCGGGTATGTAATTCTGCCTATTATGGCAAGTGAATTTGTCGATAAAAGAGAACTTGTGTCACACGATGAAGTGATTGATTATTTTGCACTTGCCCAATCTCTTCCGGGAATTATTGCAGCTAATATGTCAATGTTTATCGGATATAAACTAAGAGGGAAATGGGGCGCTATAACTGCAATGCTTGGCGTAACCTTTATTCCGTTCTGGTGCATAGTGTTACTGGCCTCTGTTATAGGGAGCTTAACCGAGAACAGCTATGTACAGGGGGCTCTATGGGGAGTCGGAGCTTCTGTTATCGCTCTTATTGTTCTGACTGCAAGGGAAATGTGGCAGAAATCTAACAGAGACGCGTTCTTTTATGTAATTTTTGTTTTAACTCTCTTAACCCTTTTGATATTTAAGCTTTCTCCGATACAAACAATACTGCTGTTTTCAATAATCGGAGTTATTTATAAAAAAATTACGGAGGGTAAAAAATGATTTACCTTCACTTGTTCTGGGAATTCTTTAAAATCGGCTTGTTTTCATTCGGAGGCGGTTACGCTACTATTCCTTTTTTGTATCATATATCTCAAGTCTATAGCTGGTATTCTCTTGATGAATTGACTCAAATGGTCGCTGTAGCTTCAATCACTCCGGGGCCTGTCGGGATTAACGTTGCAACTTATGCCGGATTAAAAAGCGCTGGAATATTAGGCTCTGCTCTTGCTACTTTAGCAGAAATGCTTCCTTCGCTTGTTCTTGTTATTATTGTGTCAAAATTACTGCGAAAATTTAGTGATAATTTCTATGTAAAATCTCTTATTCAGACACTAAAACCAATAAGCTGCGGGCTTTTAACTTCTGTTGCAATCGGGCTCTTGAAGCCGGAATTGAATGATATAAAAGCTCTTATCTTAATCGGAGCACTGCTTATTTTAAGCTGGAAATCCAAACGCGACCCTCTGTTTTACATCCTGATATCGGCTATAATAGGAGTTATGCTTGTTTTTATAAGAACTCTCGCTTAATTTCCCTGCTTTCCCTTCATCACAACTTTAAGCTCAACCCTTCTGCTTTTGTTGTAATCCTCTTTGCCGTTTACTATAACAGGGCTTGAGAAGCTCGCGCCTTCTACAATAATCATTTTTCTTAAGCGGTTTCCGTTTGCCTTGTTGTAAGGAGTATTTGTCATATAATTTGCAACTTCAAAAGCTCGTTTCAAACTCAGCTCCATATTCTTCATATACTGCTCGTCGTCAGAATACTGCCCCCGGAAAGTTTGAGAGTCTGTGTGGCCTTGAATAATAATTTTTTCGATATTCTTGTCTAAATAATCATTTGAAAACAGCGAGTTTAAATATGCAGGAGCAAACTTGTCTAAATACTTTTTCCCTTTATCAGAAAGCTCGTAGCTGTTTACATTAAACAATTCCAAATCAGAAATCTTAACAACTCCGGTTACTTCATCAATATTAGCGTCAATATTTTGTCCTTTTAATGTCTGCTCCAAAGCTTCCGATGCTTTTTTCTGTTCAAGCTTACCCTGAATTTTTTCGTAATAACTTGTCATATATGTATAGAAAAACAGCACGATGAAAACCAGCACAAGCGCAGTCATAAGGTCTGTCATTGTAACCCAGAATATATTATCCTGACTGTTATCTTCTCTATGAAGCTTTATTCTCAACTATTCTCTCCTAAAACAATTTATCTACAATATCACCGCCGGAATTATTAGCCGCATTCTCGTTTAGTTTATTTAAGCTGTATAAAATATTCTCAAGATAAGGAATTGTTGTCTCATTTAATGATTTAGCAACTGCCTTTGCAAAATCTTCCGGAAGCGCTTTCAGAAGTTTCTCATTCGTAACATTCTGAATTTTTGATTCTTTAACAAGATCTATCAAGAATTTCTCACTTGTTACAACATCAAACAGACGGATTAATTCTTTTTGAATTGCCAAATAATACTTTTTGCATTTTTTATTATATAGAATTTTTTCTATAAACATAAACAACAACGAAAAACCTACTGCAAAAACCGAACAAAGAGCTGCAATCTGAATATTTGCTATTAAGCCGTTTAGCGAATTACTTACATTTTCTTCCATAGAAAAATTTATTTCCGTAAATGCAACAGCCATTTTCAGAAATGTAAAAAACGGGCCCAAACCGGTTAAAAGAGTTGGCATTGTTTGTATAAATTTATGATTAATCTTTGAATACACAAGCGTTTCTTCATTAAAGAAGTACGAAGCATCTATGGTCAGATAAATTTCAGCATTAAATTCTCCGGCAGTTTTAGCATTTTGAGAAACCACATAGAGTTTTTCCGGGAAAATAAGAGCTTTTTTAAAATCTTCCCAGGCTGTTGTTGTAAAACTGTTAGAATTCATAAATTTATCAAGTTCTTGAAATCTGTAGGATAGTTCTTTTTTACTTAATGACTTTAAAAAATCGCAGACTGATTTCAAGTTTTTTTCCACTTTAATATAATTTCTCAATACCGTCATAATAAAGAACAAAAATACGGCAGTTATAATTAAAATGGCAGGTTCCGTAAGAATCTTTAACAAAGTCATGCTTCTCTCCTCCGGCAAAATTATAACATAAAGTCGGATATGAAACTACCTTTTTATTTTCCGTTCACAAGAAAAGAGGCCTTTATTACTGCAATAGTCCTATTTTAGATAATATAAAGAATTTCATATTATTACAATTGCTTCTCAAAATCGACCAAGTGCAATAAATTGTTACACTTCTTACGTGTCTGATTCAGGTAATTTTTAAAGTATCAACTTAAGACAAAGTTCATCTATAATATTAACCGGTTTCATTCCCAGTTTTGCTTGGTTAATCGCTTCTTCTGTAAGTTTAATATGCTTAATGAACATTTGTTCTTTAGGATTTGTTTTTAACAAGGAAAGCATATAATTCTGAATCCCTTCAAGAACGGAAATAAGCGAAGATTCTTTTGCTAAATCCGTAAGCTTTTGGGATATATCAAATACATCTTTTCTTTCAAAGTTAAAATAGTCCGTAAAAATCCCTTCAATTATTGAATAATCATATCTAACATTTTGAATGGCCGGAACAAAGAAACACTGCGAACGAGAAATTATTGTTGATAAAACATCGTCAATGTATCTTGTTAAGAAAATAAAAGTGACTCCGGGCTGTGGTTCTTCTATAATTTTTAGTAAAGAATTTGCTGTTTCAGCCTGAAAATTTAAAGGGTTAAGGCCGCAAACATTACCTTCATCATCCTTGTCGCAAAATATAAATACTCTATGATAGTCTGAAGCTGATACAAGATTTTCTTTTATTTTTTGTGCCTGTTTTATGGATATGACTGTTTTTGATTCATCATCCTCCGGCTTATTATCAAGTCTTGAATATGTAAGTACGGCAGGATGTGAGTTTTCTCTAACCCATTTACAGTTTAAGCATTCACAACCGTCGGATTTATCTCCAGTACAATTTAACAGGCGTGCAATTTCACCGGCAATTGTATATTGTGCTTTCAAATCACTTCCGTAAAACAAAATACTCTGCGGCAGTGCATTATGCTCTCCTGATAAAGCCTTGGTGAAATAATTGGTTAAAAAAGGGTATTTATCTGATAATAGCACACTCAACCTCCGATATCATATCAACCGATTCTGCGGATTTAATCTTGTATTCTACTTCAAAAAGGTTTTCTTTTAATCGGACTAAATCCCTTAAGCTTGTATGTTTTAATTTTTCTAAACTTTGTTTAACAACAAACTCATGCTGTCCGGTCAGTTTTGAAAGTTCCGCCAAAGTTGAAGAAGCGGCTTTTGTTTTCAGAATAATCCATTTTCTGAGCATTGTTTGAATAGCTGATAAAAGTTCTAACGGATGCTTTTTATCCAAAAGCCTTTGAAATTCCAGCAAAGCTCTGTCCTTTTCATTCCTCATAATAAGTTCCGTCAAATTAAACAAATCCTGATTTGAAATACAGATTTCATTCACCATTTTTTTTGAAATAACAGTCTCCGGATAAGCAATCAATTTAAGTTTGTCCAACTCCGTGTTAAACTCTCTTAAATTATTACCAATCTGTTCAATTAAAAATAAGACTGCATCATCTTTAATTGTTATTCCCTTGCTCTTTGCCTGCTTTTTTATCCAAGCAGAAATATCAGCTGTCTTATAAGTCTTGTATGTCGGAAATTCTTTTATATTAAATCCGGATAAAATTTTGTATAGCTTCCTTCTTGTATCTAATTTTTTGCCTTCATTTCTGGGTAATCTTACGACAAAAACAATATCTAATGTTTCAGGATTATGTTTCAGCGCATCTTCAATATCTTCAAGCTCACTGTCATCGAAAAAGTTTTTATTTGACAAAAAATAATTCTCCGCGTTTATGATTATAAGTGTATTACCAAACATCATCGGCGGAGTTCTTAAAGCTGTTATTAAATCAGGGTATGGAGGATTATCCAGAACCTGATAACTCATTGATTTGAAATCAGGATTCAACTTAGAACTCATATCAGAAAGTTCCAATTCTATATTGTAGTCTTCATCCCCGTAAAAAAAATATACTGCCATAAGGTGATTATACAATAAAGAATCTTAATGATTCAAGTTTTGAACGATTTGCGAAAAGAAGTAATGTTCTGCGTTTTGTAACAGTTTCTTTCGAATTTTCTTCAATATCTGATAATAATTCGTCATCTGTTTTCGTAATTTCGTTTAACATTTTGCTATCCTCTTATTAGTCCGGTTTATTATGCTGCTGGTAATTTAATTTTATGCGGCTTCGGTTTGTACATATTTGACGGACTTAGCCACAACACCGTAACAGACCATTGTTAATCTTTTATTTA
>CALUPN010000027.1 GCA_944322625.1 Candidatus Gastranaerophilales bacterium
TAAGTAATATTTACCCCCGATTTTCAAGCTGTTCAGGATCTTACCGGTAGGAAAGCATAATTCCCTGCCGGTAAGATCCTGAAATACGCCTCTTTCTATTTTTATATTCTCTCCAACTTACATTTACCCCGCCCCGGCTATTCAGCATGACAGCGGGCAGATTTTACGCCTGGCGTAGCACTACCCTCGCCCCTTGTGGGAGAGGGTAGAATTTCAAGTTGAGCTTTAGCGAAACTTAGAAATTCGGGTGAGGGGTCAACCAGCAGGGGCAAATGAAAAATATAAAATGAATTTTAAACGAGCTGTTCATTTAAATAATACCGTAATAAGTTAATGTTGGACAGTTATGCGCCTTACAGGAGAGGGAATCGTACTTTCTGTTTTTATTTGGACACTTGTGCTCAAAAGGGAGGAAGCGATACTATCTCATTTCACAATAGTTCAAAAGATGAGTCCAGTCATTTAGTTTCACACTGCTGAACAAGTACACAATAAAATGTAACCCGGTTGACTAATCAGCAAACTGCCTTTGTGTTGAATATGCAAAATGAAAGAGTTCGGGTTAAATATAATTATTAAATCTTTTTCATACTTCCAGCTATTCTTAATTCCAAGAGCCATTTGGCTCTTTTTTTTATTTAAAAACTAAGTCTCTCTGTTTCTCGTTTTCATCCATTCGTCTTTTGGAAGGTCTGAGACTATGTTTCCGTCTTTAAATTTAATTACTCTTGAGCAGTATTCGGCAATATCCGGTTCGTGAGTAACAAGAACTATTGTTTTCCCTTCCTGACCGTTAAAACCTCGGTTTAGTTTTACAAAAAACTCCATAACTTCAATACTGGTTTTTGTATCCAAATTCCCCGTCGGCTCGTCTGCCAGAATAAGCGGGGCATCATTCACCAAAGCCCTTGCAATTGCAACTCTCTGCTGCTGTCCTCCGGACATCTGGTTTGGCATATGAGATTCTCTGTTTTTAAGCCCGACAATTTCTAATGCTTCTTTTGCCCGCCTATGGCGTTCTTCTTCGGCAATTCCTTTATAAATCATCGGGAGTTCAACATTTTCTAATGCCGAGGTACGGGAAATCAAATTAAATCCCTGAAATACAAACCCGATTTTTTGATTTCTTATAAGTGAAAGCTCTTCTGCGTTTAAAGAAAACACATCAACTCCGTCAAGATGATAACTTCCGCTCGTCGGCCTGTCCAGTGTTCCAAGCGTATTCATGCAGGTTGATTTTCCTGAGCCGGAGGTTCCCATAATAGCTACAAACTCACCTTTTTCTACACAAAAAGAAACTCCGTTAAGTGCATTAAAGCTGTCATCTTCGGTTTTATAAGTCTTTACAATATTTTTTAATTCGATTAACGGCATAACGCTATTTTACTACAAATTAAAAAGGTGCGCCAGTTTGCGCACCTGATAAATTTATTTTTTGTAAACCGATTTAGCGGCATTATTTGCTAAATATTCATTTATACCTTTTACAAAATCGAGATTTCCAAGCAAAGTTTCTCTCAAGACAATTTCCTTTAAAACTGCTTTATCTTGAGTATTTGCGGCACAGCTCATTCCAGCAACTTTTTCCATAAAAGCTTCCTCTGGAGTTAAAACTTTTTGCGGAATGATTTTTTTGGCTAAACTTTCTACTATTTTGTTCTTACCTTTAAATGCCGGAGCTGTTGTTTGAGCCGGTACTGCCGGAGTTGTTGACGGATTAATTGTTGTCATATTTATTACCTCACACTATTTTAACTACATTTTTATAAAAACAATTAACTCATAAAAATTGACTTTTTTTCTGACATATATTTACAAATCTTTATAATTTGTTCAAAATTTTTAAAATCAACGGTATACATTCAAATATCTTTGTGCTAAAATCCAAATGCTAGGATTTTATTAAATTCAATTTTAGAAAGAAGGAGAAACTAATGGCTGAAAAAAGAGTATGGCTATTTAGAGAGGGTAATGCAGATATGCGCAACCTCTTAGGCGGTAAAGGTGCAAACCTCGCTGAAATGACAAATTTAGGTCTGCCGGTACCTCCGGGACTTACAATCACTACAGAAACTTGTATGGATTACATTAACCACGGCAACAAAATGCCCGAAGGTTTAATGGATGAAGTAAAAGCAGCTCTAAAGGATGTTGAAGCACAAGCCGGTAAAAAATTCGGAGATACTTCAAATCCTTTATTAGTATCTGTACGTTCAGGTGCAAGAATTTCAATGCCCGGTATGATGGAAACAATCCTTAACTTAGGTTTGAACGATGAAACAGTGGAAGCTATGGTTAAATTAACTAACAACCCGCGTTTCTGCTACGATTCATACAGAAGATTTTTAACAATGTTCGGCTCAGTTGCCTGGGAAATGGACAGACAAAAATACTTCGAATCAGAAGTTGAAAAGGTTAAGGAAAGAGAAGGCGTAAAATCTGATACGGAAGTATCAGCTGAAGGCTGGAAATCTCTTATTCCTATCTACAAAAATGTAATCAAAGAAGTTACAGGAAAAGAATTTCCGCAAGATCCATATGTTCAGCTTCAAGAAGCTATTGAAGCAGTATTCCGTTCATGGAATATTCCGCGTGCAGTAGCTTATAGAAACATGAACAAAATCGACCACAATTACGGTACTGCTGTTAACGTTCAAACAATGGTATTCGGTAACATGGGCGACGATTGCGCAACAGGTGTTTCTTTCACACGTAACCCTGCAACAGGTGAAAACAAGTTCTACGGTGAATACCTGACAAACGCTCAAGGTGAAGACGTTGTAGCAGGTATCAGAACTCCTAAGCCGATTGCTGAATTAGAGCATGAAATGCCTGATTTATACAAACAATATGTTGATATTGCTAAAAAACTTGAACTCGGCTACAAAGATGTTCAAGATATGGAATTCACTATTGAAAGGGGTAAATTATATATCTTACAGACACGTAACGGTAAAAGAACTGCAGCTGCTGCAGTAAGAATTGCCGTTGAAATGTGCAAAGAAGGTATTATTACTAAAGAAAGAGCTATCGAACTTGTTGACCCGTATGCAGTTAACCAGATCTTATTACCTTGCTTTGATGCTAAAGCTATGGAAGAAGCTCATAAGGTTGCACACGGTGTAAACGCTTCTCCGGGTGCTGCTGTCGGTAAAATCGTATTTGATACGGAAGAAGCAGCTCAAAGAGGTGCAGCAGGCGAAAAAGTTATTCTTGTAAGAATTGAGACCTGTCCGGATGATATTCACGGTATGGCAGTTGCTCAAGGTGTTTTGACACTAAGAGGCGGTGCTACATCCCACGCAGCAGTTGTTGCAAAAGGTATGGGCAAACCATGCGTTGCCGGCTGCGAAGATATGAAGATTGATCTTGAAAATGAAACATTAACAGGTGCTGACGGTACTGTTTACCACAAGAACGACGTTATCTCTTTAGATGGCGGAAAAGGTCTTGTTATGGACGGTGCTGTTAAGTTGGCTGATGCTCAAATCGATGACAACTTCACAACATTCTTCCAGTGGGTTGATGAAATTAAGACTATGAAGGTTGAAGCTAACGCTGATACTCCTAAGGATATCGCAAATGCGCTCAAATTCGGTACAGAAGGCGTTGGTCTCTGCAGAACAGAGCACATGTTTATGGATCCGGACAGATTACCTTGGGTACAAAAGATGATTATTGCAGGGACTCCGGAAGCAAGAAAAGAAGCTTTAGACCATCTGCTTCCTATGCAGTATTCAGACTTCTATGCTATGTTTAAGGCTCTTGGCTCCGGCATGCCGATGACAGTACGTCTTTTAGACCCGCCGCTTCACGAGTTCTTACCTTCTAAAGAAGATTTGATTGCAGAAGTTGCTACCCTAAAAGCTCAAGGTAAAGACGCTAAAGAAAAAGAAGAATTGTTAAGCGTAGTTGAAAGCTTATCTGAATCTAACCCGATGATGGGCTTAAGAGGATGCCGATTAGGCTTAACTTATCCTGAAATCAATGAAATGCAGGTAAGAGCAATCTTTGAAGCAGCATGTGATGCTAAAAAAGAAGGTGTTGACGTAATTCCTTACGTTATGATACCTCTTATCGGCCACGTAAACGAGTTAAAAGTTGCTAAAGAAATTCTTGAAAGAGTTGCTGAAGATGTAATGAATGAAAAAGGAATCAGAGTTGATTACAAATTCGGTACTATGATAGAAATTCCTCGTGCAGCATTAACAGCTGATGAAGTTGCTGAATACGCTGAATTCTTCTCATTCGGTACAAATGACCTGACACAGATGACATTCGGCTACTCAAGAGACGACGCTGAAGGTAAATTCCTGAAACGCTACGTTGAACAGAAAATCCTTCCGGCTAACCCGTTTGAAACACTTGATACAAAGGGTGTTGGTAAGTTAATGGAAATGGCTATGGAAAAAGGTAAGGCTGTTAATCCGAAACTTATCGGCGGCGTTTGCGGTGAGCATGGCGGTGATCCGGATTCTGTTAAGTTCGCTTACAGAATCGGTTTGGATTACGTATCCTGCTCACCATTCAGAATTCCGCAGGCAAAACTTGCTGCTGCTCAAGCAGTTGTTGAAGCTAAGAAGTAAATTCTTGAAAAATTAGTAAATTCCCCCCGAAACGCTATGTTTTAGGGGGAATTTATTTAGAATTAAAATTATGTTATTATAGAACTAACAAAGGAAACCGGTCAGATGTCAAGATTATCCGAAAGAATTGAGAATTTTAACAGAGCTTTTGTACTTTATGAACAAGCGCATACTGCATATTGCGCTGATAAGGAAAATAAGCTGATACAGATGGCATTAGTACAAGGGTTTGAAATAGTTTTTGAACTTGGCTGGAAATGTCTGAAAGATTATTTAGCATCTAAAAATATAGAAGAATACACCCCAAAAGATGTAATAAAAGCAGCATTTAAATCAAATATACTGCCAGCAGCACAAATTTGGATTGATATGGCAAAAGATAGAAATGTAAGTTCTCACGAGTATAATGAAAAAAAGGTCGCAATTATTTTAGATAGAATAGGCTCAATTTATTTTGAAGAACTTACAAGATTCCATTCATGGTTAGGAGAGATTAATGAGTAATGATTTTGGGCTTCCGGAAAGAACAATGAATGAACTATTGGACTATTTTAAGTCCAGACCTGAAATTGAAAAAGTCGTAATCTACGGTTCTCGCGCTAAAGGAAATTATCGCACAGGTTCGGATATTGATTTTGCAATATGGTCTGATAAAGAAACTTTATCCGGAATTGCATTAGACCTTGATGACTTGCCTACACCTTATATGTTTGATGTTACAAACTATAAGACTCTTACACACGAAGGGATGAAAAATAGTATAGATAGAGACGGCAAGATTTTTTATTTGAGAGAGAATTAGCACTCTTTTCTTTACATTTTCTTCTAACTGCTGTATCATTTTCTTAAGGGAGATAAAGTATGAAAGAACAGTTGGAAAGTATTTATAATTCGGCTAAATCTGATATCGAAAAAGCTCAAACTATCAGCGATATTGATGAAATCAGATTAAAGTATTTAAGCAGGAAAGGTGAGTTCAATTCTATAAAAAAAGGCCTGAAAGATTTATCAGATGAGGATAAAAGAACTGTAGGCGCTCTGGCAAACCAAATTACACAAGATTTGGAGACTATGCTCAAAGAAAAACATGATATTTTTTATCAAAAAGAGCTCAATGAAAAACTACAAAAAGACAGAATTGATATCACTTTAAGCGGAAAATATATTTCTCAGGGTAAAGTTCACCCGCTTACAGAGACAACTAATGAAATCGTATCTATTTTCCAAAACCTCGGTTTTTCAGTTGTTTCATCAGAACTTTCTCCGGAAGTTGAGACTGAATATTATAACTTTGATATGCTGAATGTCCCGAAAGATCACCCTGCACGTGATGTTCAGGATACTTTCTATGTTAAAGACATGCCTAATGTTGTATTAAGAAGCCAGACATCCGGTGCTCAAATACACGTTATGGAAAACCAGAGACCGCCCATTAAGGTTATTTCTCCGGGGCGGGTTTACAGAAACGAAAATATTAACGCAAGAAAAAACAACTTTTTCCACCAGATAGAAGGTTTATATGTTGATAAAGACATAACTTTCGGGGATTTAAAAGGGGTTTTAAATGAGTTTATAAGACTTTATTTTGGCTCTGCCCGCCCGACAAGATTCAGAAGCAGTTTCTTCCCGTTTACGGAGCCTTCTGCAGAAATTGATGTTCAGTGTATAATGTGCCAGGGTAAAGGCTGTAAAATTTGCTCCGGTACAGGCTGGCTTGAAATTCTTGGCGCAGGAATGGTTGACGTAAATGTTTTAAGAGGCGTCGGCATTGATCCTGATGTTTATTCAGGTTTTGCTTTCGGTATGGGGGTTGAAAGACTTGCTATGCTTAAGTATGCGATTGATGATATAAGACTATTCTTCAATAATGATAAAAGATTCTTAGAACAATTCTAAGCGGAGAAGTTTGTGTATGAAAAAGATTTTTGGAATTATTGTTCTGCTTTTGATGCTTAATATTCCTTGCTGTTTTGCCGGCGATTCTTATTTAATTGATACTGCAGAACTTGTCAAAATGCAAAATCAGGTAACTGAAGTCGGGTATAGGCTTTTAAATCAAAATAGCATTGAAAAAAGAATGGTTTTTGTTCTGGATAGTGGAAAGCCCGTTAACGCAGGGCTTTGTCAGTCTGATAGAACTATAATTATATATCGGGGTATGTATTCAATGCTTCAAAATGAAAGTGAACTGGCAGCTGTATTGGCTCATGAGATTTCACACGCTATTGACAGCTATGACGGCATTTTTAGAGGATTTTTCCACTGGGTTAGTTATGCCTGCGCCCCGCATAAGTATGAATATAAAGCAGATAAGAGAGCTGTTGATTTTATGGTAAATGCCGGATATAACCCAGTTGCTCTTATTGTTGTATTGAATAAGACAAGTGCACAACCCAGATATGAATGGTTTGCAAACCATCCTCTAACGTCAAAGAGATTGATGGAAATTTATGAGTACATTTATAAAAAATATCCGGAATACCTTGTAAATAATATTTATAAGAATAATATGATTTATCAGAATTTCTTACTTACTTCAAAGGAAAATCGTGCAAAATTTCAGGAAAAAGTTAAAACTAATTCTAGCAAAAAAGTCCGTTATAAATAAAAAAGTAATTGCCATAATGCTGATATTAAACATACTTAGCATATTCCCCTGTTACGGAATAATAACGGATGATTTTGCTGAAACAACTCTTGATAAAAATTTAAAAATTAAATTATATAAGCCCAAAATATACAGAGATGATTTTGCTGAAAATAATAAGCTGATAATAAATAAGACTGTATATACTAAAAAAAATTACTATGATGAATTTGCAGAAGCTAATCATAAAGTTGCAAGGCATTCAGTTCAAAAAAATATCATTTTTGAAACAAACAATACAAAAAATATAGAATTAAGAATTGTACGGCCAATTTCAACCAAGTCTAAACCGGAGGAAGGTAGTTCCGTAGATTTTGTAACAGCAAAAGATGTTAAAATCAATAATAAATTATATCCTGCAGGCACCCCTGTCAAAGCAAGAATTGAAACTGTTTCTCAAAATTCGATATGGGGCGTACCTGCTGATTTGATTATAGGAAATTTTTATATCGGAGATCTCCCTTTAAAAGGAGAAATAAAAAAAAGCGGAGTTAATAATACAATGTGGGTAAAACCGCTTTCTATTGCAGTAGGAATCCTTGCAGGAGCAGGATTTGCCCTTCTTTTTATAAGAGGCGGGCATGCTAAAATCAAGCCGGATGAAGTTTTTACTGTTTCTTTTTAAACAATTTCTTCTCAAGAGTTTGTGCAGTTTTAGTTTTAGCCAAGCCGCCCAGAGAAGTTTCCTTCAATAGCGGCGACATTAATTGTCCCGTAATTTTTAAAGTGTCAACGATTTCATCCATCGGAATTTTACTCTCTACTCCGCATAGAGCAAGTTCAGCAGCTGTTACAGCGTGAACAGCAAGAAAAGCGTTTCGTTTTATACACGGCACCTCAACCAGTCCGCAGACAGGGTCGCAGGTAAGCCCGAGAATGTTTTTAAGCGCAAGGGCGGCTGCATTAATAATCTCTTTTACTCCGCCTCCAAGCATTTGCGTTAATGCAGCCGCCCCCATTGCTGAGGCTACACCGCACTCTGCCTGACATCCGGCAACCGCTCCTGCAAGCTGAACTTTATTTGATACAATTAAACCAACAATACCGGCTGTTAAAAGACCGTTTATCTGCTCCGCTTCTGCAATATTTTTCTCTTCAGAAACCGCTATAATTACCGAAGGAACAATCCCGCATGAGCCTGCTGTAGGGCAGGCAACTATTCTTCCCATTCTTAGATTTTCTTCCGCTGTAGCAAGAGCGTATTCTGTTATTTTCTCAAAAGTTTTACCAAATATTGCCCCGCGCTTTTGAAAATTCTCTATCAGTTTTGCACAATCATCCCCGCACCAGCCGCTTATTGCTTTTTCTTTTGATTTTAGGCCGTTTTTAACCGCTTCTTTCATAGCAAGCAAATCTTCCAAAACTTTCAGCCTCACAACATCAATATCGACTTCTGATAACTTTGCTTCTTCGTATTCTGCGATTTCATATATTGTTTTATTTTGTAAAATACATTTTTCTTCTAAATCTGAAAAAGATAAAATTGCCATTATTTTAATTTCCTGATATTTGTAACAAAATACACGTCTTTAATATTCTGTACCTTTTCTACAACATCATCTCCAAGCGGAATATCTAAAGCTACATACATTGAAGCATTACCGCCCTTTGAGCTCCTGTCACAATGCAGAGAAGCAATATTAACCTTTTGTTTTTGTATAATATCGCTCACAGTAGAAATCATTCCGGGTTTATCTTTGTACATTAAAAGCAGTGTATCATATGAGCCGTCAATATTTACACTAAAGCCGTTTATGCTGTTAATCCTTATTTCGCCGGCTCCGACTGAATCTCCCGAGACAGTCATTTTATTATCAAAAATTATATCTACAGAATTAGGATGACGTGAAATATCTTCTCTGTATTCATACGAGTACTCAATCCCCTCTGTCATATCAAAAATATTTTTTATGCCCGACTCATCCACCGAATACCCCAAAACACCCGCAAGAAGTCCTTTATCTGTGCCATGTCCGAAACCGGTTGTGGCAAAAGAATTATACAGCACAAATTTGACCTTTTTAAAATCATTCTTGTAAATATTTCTTGCCATAAGCCCTAATCTTACGGCTCCTGCTGTATGAGAGCTGGAAGGCCCGACCATAATAGGAGAGATGACAGAAAAAATTGATTTTTGTTCCATTTTTAATAATCATCCTCATCATCTTTGCCGGCGTTAATATACCCTTCCATAATACTGTATAGAGAGCTTTGCCAATCACTGTTTTTTTCCAGGAAGAAATCCGCACCGCGTGCTTTGCACTGCTGTTCAATTTCTTTTCGCGGCGATGCTGTAATCACCCCTATAACCGTTTTAATTCCGGCCGCAGCTGCCATTTTCTTTAACTCAGTCAAAAGGATAAAACCTTCACGCTCAGTCGGAATAAATAAATCCATTACCACATATTCATATTTTCGCTTCTTAAATTTACTTACTGCATCATAAATTTCTTGAGAGCAATCAACATCATACTCAAACTGAGATAAAAGTACTTTCAGCTGGTATGTAATCACGCCCAAATCATCAACAATCAGGATTGCAGGCCCCTTGTTTTCTTCTTCTTCCTGAGCTATATTACCCAATGCTTTGCTTATAATAGGCTTTTTAGCATTACTGTTTAACTCTTTTAAAGTATCTACAATATTAATAAGCTGCTTCTTTAAATCTATTAATTCGACATTCTGAGGCGGCTTAGAATTAGTTATATTATAAAACAATTCAATAAACTCATTGTCTAAATCAATAGCAGGCATACTTTCTCCTAAATTCTTAAGCTTTTATATCTTTGATTATACCATATGGCCCCTAAAAAAGTAACTCCTACGCTTGTATGAAAGCTCATTTGTTTAGATTATTCAAGTTCCGTCTATTTTAGAGTATAATAGTGCCATGAAAAAAATCTTGTTACTCATAATTTTGTTATTGTTTATAACACCTTCCGGGTTTGCAGCCGAAAAAAGCCCGCTGCTTAATATTGAAATATTTAAGAACAACGACACAAGGCAAATTAAATCCCTGTTAAATTCTCAAGTAAGATATGCAAACAGAACAAACTTTGACAAGTTTATTTCAACATACTCCAAAGATTATAAGAGCGCTGACGGTTTTAATCTGGAGACATATTCCGCGCTGGTTAAAGATATTTGGAAAACCTACGATAAAATTAAATACGACATAAAAATCAAAGATATCGCAATAAATAACGATAAAGCAACTGTTAAAGTAGAAGAATCTTCATATGCAGATATTCCGGTTTCCGAAAACATGGAAGGAGTTTTACGAAGCGAAGCTGACAGCATTTATTATTTAGAAAAAATCGACGGAGAATGGAAAGTATCTGCCGATTCTGTTATTACAGAAAATACTTCTATGCTGTATGGAGACGCAATCGGTCTGGACATAAAGTTAACAGCACCTAACCAAGTACCTGCTAATACCGAATACACTGCATCGTTGGAATTTGTTCCTCCTGAAGACACAATTGCAATAGCCTCTATAGCAAGCGATAAAGTCGAATATCCGCAAAAACAGGCCAAAGAAGTTTTCAGAAAACTTCCTGATGATAATATTCTTGAAAGATTATTTATTTCCAACTCAGACAATGTAAACGAATATATAGTGGCCTCAATAGGACTTACTAAAGCAGATGTATCAGATTTAAGCATAAAACTGAGCCTCACCGGGTTTGGTTACCAAATCATCAGAGTAAATGTTCTTCCGGAAAAACAAGAGGATGAGAATGTCAAAGATAAGTAAAATATCATATTTTCTTATATCAATTATTTTTTTTATAACCTTTGATAATTATTTTTCAAATATAGTACTGCAAAACATACAAAATTTCCCTGAAAACCCGGTTATTGACTTATTTTTTGTACAAAATACGGGGGCTGCTTTTAGTATTTTGCAAAATTCAAAAATATTTTTAATCGGTTTTTCAATTTTCGCACTATTCGGAATAACCCTCTATGTTTTCAAAAATATAAAAAGACTCACGACAATAACTCTTTTTTGGGTTGCACTTCTTATTGCAGGTATTTTCTGCAATACCTACGAAAGAATAACCTACGGCTTTGTAAGAGATTTTTTCAAATTAAATTTTATAAACTTTCCAGTATTTAATATTTCTGATATTTTTATAAATATCAGTGTTTTTGCTATAGTTATTATTATTATAAAAAATGAGATTATTAGTAGACGAATTAACAGAAGAAATAAGAATTGATTCATATCTTGCTGAATATATGCAGAGTTTTTCGCGCTCTAAAATACAAAATGAAATAAAAAAAGGCGCTGTACTGGTAAATTCAAAACAGATAAAACCGTCCTATACTTTAAAAGACGGAGATGTCATTGATATTATTCCGTCCGATTTTTCGACTAAAATTGAACCGGAAAACATTCCTCTCAATATTGTATGGGAAGATGAAAATATGCTTGTTGTTAATAAACCGTCAGGGATGCTTACCCATCCGACAACAACTGAAGTAACCGGAACACTTGTTAACTCTCTTTTATACAAATACGGAGATAATCTGTCTGACATTAACGGGGATTTCAGAAGAGGCATAATCCACCGTCTTGACAGAAATACTTCAGGATTACTAATGATTGCAAAAAATAATAAAACACATGAATTTTTGGTTGAAAAAATGAAAGCCGGATTAACTGAGAAAAAATATCTGGCTGTTGTCAAAGGCATTATTGAACAAGATACATTTACAATAAATAAGCCGATAGGCAGAAATCCGGCTCAACCACATAAAATGGCCGTGGTTTCGGGAGGAAAAGAAAGCTTATCGGAAGTTTCGGTGCTTAAGAGATTTAAAACCGCAACACTTGTGGAAATAAAGCTCATTACAGGCCGAACACATCAAATAAGGGTTCATATGGCCAGTATCGGACATCCGGTATACAATGATACTCTCTATGGTTTCGGGAAAATGAAAATTAAAACGGAAGAACAAGTTTTAGAAGCTTACAAACTAAAATTTCCGCGGCCCTTCATTGAAGAAACAATTTCTCTTGAAATCCCGAAAGATGAAAAGTTTGAAAGAGTTTTAGGGTTTTTATCCGCTGAAAACTAAAAATTTTTCCCGTGAAAGTCTGTTCCGCCGGTTTGGATTAATGACGGATATTTATCAGCAATCCTTTTAACATCTTTTGCGGAGTGAAATTTAACTATTCTTCTGAAACGTGGATAAGGATAATACACTTCTATCCCATCAAGTCCGTGTTTCATAAGTTTTTTAACAAGCCTTTCCAAACTTAATGCCCAATAGCATGCCGGATGTGCTAGTACTGCAATTCCGCCGGCATCGTGTATCGCTTTAATAAGTTTTGGAACATTCCGTCTTGAAAAAAGTCTTATGATATCTCCCTCTGTTTCGGCTTTTGTTTTTGCCATAAATGGAGCAAGAGCAGGGTGATTAACATCTATATCATATGCCAAGAGGTGAATAAAAACATAGCCGAACCAGCAATCAAATTCAACTCCCGGAATTAAGACAGCATCTTTATATTTTTTATGTCCTTCAACCGTATTATGGTCGGTAATTGATATAAAACTGTAACCTGCAGCTTTAGCATTATTTATAATACACTCAAAGTCCGCTTTTCCGTCCGAATAGTTTGAATGTATATGTAAATCAACTTTTCCCGATTTAAACTCTTCTTCAGTAAAATTTTTCATCACAATATCTTTATACTACAATATAAAATTATAAGCAAAAAAATAGATACCGGAGAGCAAAACATGGCTAAAAAGAATAAAACACCTTTAGGAATTTTTACGGAAGCAACAGGTTTATATTTTTCTAATTTCGATAAGTTTATGAAATATATGACATTTCCTGTTTTGGGCCAAATTATAGGGCTCGGGCTGGTATTTTTAATTACTTTTTTTTATACACAAAAAATTCCGGTTCTTGTTCAAAAATTTGAAGTACTTAATGATTTTAACGTGCTCATATTATTATCCATAATAATAACACTTCCCGGACTTGCCATTTTTGTTAAAGCTTTCTGGGAATACCTAGTAGCATACGGAGCCATAAATTCAATGCTCGATAATATGCTTAAAAGCGGCCGGGTTTATGATTTTAATGCACACACGGAACTTATTAAAAGAAGAACGCTTCCGTTTATCGGCCTATGGTTTTTATTCGGGATATTCTCTATTGCGGCAATTTGTCCGCTTTTCTGGATAATTTGTGCAATATTTGCGGTTTATTTTGTACTCATATTTCAGGTATTTACATTTGAACCGGAATTAAGTCCGTGGGGATGTGTAATTAAGAGCCTAAAGCTTGTCAAAGGACATTTTGCATCAACGTTTTTACTTATGGCTCTCGCCGGCGCTCTGACTTATATTTTTATTCCGCAGCTTATTATAAAGCTTTTTTCTTTAGGCGGAATAAATAATTTCTTAGCAAATATGATTTTACCACTTATAAAAGGGCTTCCGGATTTAAATCTGCAAATGTACGGGATTGAACCTGTTTCTAAATCAGATATTGCAATTTTTACAACAGAAACTTTTATAGCCCAAATATTAATCCAATATACTTTACCCCTGCGCTCTATTCTCTGGAGCCTCTGGTATAAAGAGCTCGGGAAAAATACGGAAAAATCGGATAAAAAAAATAAAAGACCAAGTGAAAAACTTATGGAAGAATCACATAAAAAGTACGGAAAAAAGAAATTAGACAAAAATATTTTGAGACGTGCCGCAGAAAAAGACGAGGAATAAAACTTTTCTAAACTTTATAAGATAGTGATATAATAGAACAATGAGAAAATACTGGTTTAAAATTTCTGATAAAATAAGATTTTTACTTGTAGGCGGATTTAATGCCGGGGTATCGTACATCATTTATTCGATAATATGTCTTATACTCGGAGCACATGCTTATCAGATAGCACTTGCACTTGCCTGGGCAATATCCTCCGTAGTGTCTTTTACCACACAAAAATTCCTTGTTTTTAAAGGTGGTGGCAACTGGACAAAAGAGTATATAAAATGCTGCACAACCTGGTTTTTTAGCTATCTTATTAACGCCGGATTATTGGAAATATTTGTAAAATACCTTCATATAAATGTTTTTATTGCCCAAATCTTTGCAACATTGGCAGCTGCTATATTTACATACTTTCTGTTTAAAAAATTTGCATTCCGGGTAAAAATATAGTTATTACAGGTTTCAAACCGGTACCGGACAAGCTGCTTTCGGTAAAGTTTCATGTCTGCATTGCGGGATAATAAATGAAAAAGTATTCGTTGCAACTCCGTCAGATGCAGCATATATCCGGCCTCTATGCGTATCGATAATTTTCTTTGTTAAATAAAGCCCTATATCTTGTCCGACTGCAGTGTATTTTGAACTTTCCGCAGAATAATCAGCAAATAATTTATTACACTCTTCTTCGCTTAGCGGATTTCCGTGAATTACCGCTGAAAATTTAATATGATTTTTGTTTGTATTTATATTAACTAAAATTTTCTCATTCTTATGAGAATACAAAATTAACACGGAAAGAAGATTCATTATAGCTTTTTTTATTTTACATTTATCAACTTCGGCAATTGCCTCTGCTTGAGTTGCCATATAAGCAAACATTATATTTTTTGCCTGCGCCAAGGGCGATAATTCTGCGAAGCATTCTAATAAAAGTTCCGAAAAATTTACCTGTTCATAATAAAAAATATCATCATCCATATCAAGCTTATAAGTAGTAAGCACCATAGATATCATATTTAGAATATACTTGCAAGACTCTTCTATTTGAATAATCATCTCTTTTTGTGATTCACTTATTGCACCTATAGTCTCATGCCTTAACAGTTCCAAGCCTCTGAGTTGTGCCAGTGTCGGAATTTTTAGATCATGCGTTAATATCTCCGTAAAATAATTTTTCTGGTTAGTCAGCCTTTCTTCCAGCTCATTCTTCTTTTGTATAATTTGTATAAGTTTTCTGTTAAGCCGCATAAGATAAATTATACATAACAAACTTACGGAAAAAACGCAGAGCAGCGCAGGTGTATTATACTCTGTCATATAAATTACAGCCAGAGATGACAAATAAACAATAACAAATATTAAACCTTTTATAATACTCATCATGCTCACGTCCATATTCTTATATTGATTGTATTGAATATATTAGCCTGATTAACAACGAAATTAAATTACCCAATCGGGTATATAGTTTTTTACATACAATTTTTACACTAAATCAAGCAGTTTTTTATGTAGTTTGACATTATGCACCCTCAGGTAATCAACTCCTTTTAGCATCAACGGGTATGCAAGAGAAGCCGACAAAGCATCTTTTAAGCGGTTATCATCACAACTAACCCCTAGCAAACTTTTTCTTGAAATCCCTACCATTAACGGACAATTCAGAGAAAAAAACTCTTCTATTCTGTTTAAAATTTCGAAATTATCTTCCCGTCTTTTGCCAAAACCTATTCCGGGATCAATAATAATTTTTTCAATCCCTTTTTCTTTAGCCGCATCAACTTTTGCCTTCAAGCTGAGAAAAATTTCTTCGATAACATTATGATATTCCGGACTGTTCTGCATAAATTCCGGAGAACCTTGCGTATGTTGGATTATAACCTCTGCTTTATATTTCGCAACTATAGCGGATATTTTTGCATCGTATTCCAAACCCGAAACATCATTTATAATACTTGCACCGTTATTCAAAACATAATCGGCTACAACTGAACTTCTTGTATCAACACTAATCGGGACATTAATATTTTCACGTTTTATAAATTCCAATACCGGCTTTAATCTTCGGATTTGTTCAGCAGCCTCTACCCCTTCCGAATACGGCCTTGTACTTTCCGCACCTATATCAATAATATCGGCACCATCTTCTATTAAGGATAATAAATGATTTATCGCCTTATCAGCCTCGAAATACTTCCCGCCGTCCGAAAAAGAATCCGGCGTTATATTTAAAATACCGGCAAGTTTTGTATGTCTTTGAGAAAATTTATTTAAAAAACTTTCAAGATTTTCTGCCAGAATTCCGAGTTTAAAAGGCTGTCCCTTAAGCTTTTGTGCTATTTTTTTCAGTTGGGAACAACTGCCGCACAAAATGGCATCTGATTTTTCAACAGTACCTGTTATTACATTTTTATTAACCCCGCAATCTGCACCGTAAATTAAGGCTGTTTGTTTAAGAATATTTGCCTGCGCAGGAGATAAGCCAAAAACTTTAATATTTTTATAACAATACTTATCAGATACTCTATTTATATATTGAGCATCAAAACCTATTTGTTCCAACTCTTTTATTATGCAATCGGAGGCTACTTCTTTTAATAAAAATTTACTCATGCAAAAATTTTAACACAAAAAGAGCTGCTAAATCTCGATTAATTGTAAAGAAATCGCCTTTACTACAGCCTGAACTCTATTATGAGCATTAAGTTTCTTATATATGGATTCCAAATGTGCTTTTGTTGTTGCGATAGAAATATTAAGCTCTTGAGCAATTTCTTTATTAATAAGCCCTTTTGCTACCAATTCGAGAACACATAGCTCTTGTTTCGTTAAATTACTTACCATCCGGAAATCCTCATTATACGTCTTTATCTAATTTTTATATAATCGAGGTCAAGTGTCTATCAGCCGTTCGGCTATTTTTGATACGCGACTTATATAGCTTGAATTTCCTGTTAAAATATGTAATAATAATATTACTTTATATAGGTGTTTATTTTGTTCCTACATTTTTATAAATAGGGAGAGTAAGCTCTATAATTATTGAAGTATACCCGCCGATACAAAATCGCCAGCGGGAAACGGATAAATTTAGGCACTCACCCACCTGCGAGACCGGCAGGTAACAAAATCGCACTTATATAAAGTTTTTTATTTATAAATTTTTATTCGGACGCATTGCTTTTTTCAATTAACAAAATCAATATTTTTTATTTTATTTAACTTTTCCATACTGTCAGTTTCAAAATATATTCTTAAAAGAGGTTCTGTACCGCTCGGGCGCACAAGAAGCTTTGTCGTTTCGCCAAGCATTAATTTAACCCCGTCTTTTGTATCAACAGAGGTAACTTTATATTCAGCAATACTTTTCAAATTCTTTGCTTTTTCTATAATCGTTTTTATTTCTTCACGATTATCGAGCTTTAAATCAATTCTATGCGTATAAAACCTGCAGCCGGCAAGCTCGTATATTTCTTCCTGCAAATCTGTTAAAGGTTTTCCGGAAGAAGCCATAGCCTCAAGAACCAGAAGATTTGCAAGCAGTCCGTCTTTTTCGGGGATATGGCCCTGAATACTAAGTCCGCCTGATTCTTCTCCGCCAATTATAACCTTATTTTTTCTCATTGCTTCGCCAACATGCTTAAAACCAACAGCTGTTTCTATAACGGGGACATTAAGTTTTTCTGCAACCCTGTCTATCAGCAGGCTTGAACCTACAGTCTTTACAACAGCTCCCTGCAAACCTTTTTTAAGCAAATGTTTCAGCAATATGGCTATAATTTCATTTGGTGAAACATACTCTCCTCTTTCATTTATAACCCCGAATCTATCTGCATCACCGTCATTTGCAAGCCCGACAGAATTTGGCTCTGCCTTAACTTTTGATATCAACTCTTTTAAAAATGCCGGCTTAGGATCAGGCATACCGCCGCCAAAATCTTTATCGTGATACATATGCAGAGAGGTATATGAAATATTTTCATTATCCAAAATCTTATCAAAATATCCGATAGATGCTGAATACAACCCGTCAAAAATAATATTTGTTTTTAGAGTTCTTACTAAATCATAATCTATAATAGTTTTTAAATGCTCGTAATATTTATTTGCAAAATCTATTTTATGCAAGCTTCCGCCGGCTTTCCCTTCAAATTCTTTATCGATATTTAAAACAATTTCATCAGTAATATCACTTGTTGCGGGGCCTGCATAATCCGGAATAAATTTCATCCCCAAATATTCAGGCGGATTATGGGAAGCTGTAAACATTATTGCACAAGCATTTTGAGCAAGAGCATTATAAGCTAGAACAGGAGTCGGAACAACTCTTGAGGAATAAAACACATTAAATCCTTTATTTTTTAGCAACTCTGCACATTGTAAAGAAAATGTATCCGCTTTATTCCTCGGATCACACCCGATAAGAATCGGTTTATTAAATCCGAAACTATCTGCTACATATTTTCCTATAGCAAGAGTTACTCGCTCAACATTTTTCTCTGTAAAATCCCTCTCAACAACGGCTCTCCATCCGTCAGTTCCAAATACTATTCCCACTTAGCCTTCTTTCATAAAGTCATATGTGTTGCCTTCATTAATCCCAGCTTTCTTTGCTAACTGTTTTAGCTGTTTTTCTTCCGGAGATTTAATCCGGAAAAAGTTCAAAACCATTATCTTTAAAAAACGCATCCCGTACTTAGAAAAAAGCGGTACAGATATTTTTGGCCCCTTAACCTCTTTTACGGCATCAAAGTGCGCGAGAGTATACTTAGCATTTTCAACTGCTGCCTGTTTATATTTTTTATAATTCCCTTCCATAACAGAATACACAACTTCATTACGAAGTTGTGTAATTCTTTGATGAATTTCGTTACCGGCTGCAATTTTCACCATACCAATATCCTACTTTGCAACCTTTACATTCATATAATCAATAGTATAATCAGTACCTTCTGCTGTTTGGTTAAAGATTATAGGAATTCTGGCAGTTGTTTTGCAAGCTTTTACTGTCCAAATCTCATTCCATGTATTATTAGCTTTTGCTTTGCTTACTTCTGTATTTGCAATCTTAAAATCCTGACACCCTTGTTCCGCAACTCTAAGTGAGTAATAATAAATCGGCATCATAGCTTCTGCCTGGAGTTTTGAATCAGTAATAGTTTTCCCCGGAAGAGGCAAGGTTTTATCAAAATTGTATGCAAATACTGACGCTGTAGTCAATGCCATCATTAATAACATTATTTTCAATTTAGACATAGGATAAGCTCCTTTCATTACTCGTAACTATTCTTTGTCTGTTAATCATACCATGAAACTTACGGTTTTTACAAGCATTACTTATTTGAATCAAACATTTGCTTAATACCGTCAACAGAGCTTAGAATACCTGTAGCTTCATACGGCATGTAAACAATTTTATTGTCCTTTCCGCTTGTAATGGTTTTCATTGTCTCCAGATATTTCATTGCTATCAAGTACTTATCAGGCTGTCCTTTGTCGGCTAAAGCACCTATAATTCTCTGAATAGCTTCTTTTTCACCATCAGCTTCAAGAATTCTTGCCTGCGCAACACCTTCCGCCCTTAAAATATTAGCCTGTTTTTCACCTTCTGCACGGTTAATTGCAGCTTCCTTTTCACCCTCTGCCTTTAATACTGCGGATTTCTTTAAACCTTCAGCCTCTAAAATAGCTGCACGTCTGTCTCTTTCCGCCTTCATCTGTTTTTCCATCGCAGACTGAATATCAGTAGGAGGCATAATATCCTGCAATTCAACTCTGTTAACCTTTACGCCCCATTTATTAGTAGCTTCATCCAATCTCGCACGAAGTTCATGATTAATTTTATCGCGTGAAACCAAGCTCTCGTCCAAATCCATTTGGCCTACAAGGTTTCTCAAGTTTGTCTGTGTCAATTTTTCAATTGCATCCGGAAGATTCTGTATTTCATAAACTGCAGACTTAGGATCTACAATCTGAAAATACAAAAGCGCATTAATACTTATTGAAACATTATCTTTTGTAATTACGTTTTGTCTCGGGAAATCGTAAACAGCTTCTCTTAAATCAATCTTGGTTCTTTTTTGAATAATTGAATAAGTTGTTCCGTCAAAACCTTTCTGGGTAACTTTCCAATCAATAGCTCTCGGAGCTTCGATTACAGGTATAATAAAATTGAAGCCGGATTGCAAAACTCTGTCGAACTTACCCAATCTTTCAACAATTACAACTTCTGCCTGCTGTACGATAATAACACCTTTAGCAACAAAGACCAATGCTAAAACAATCAAAATAATTGATAAAGTAAACATAAACTCTCCCTTAATTTTCTAATTTTGTAACATACATTATTAAACTTTCGTTTCTTATTATTTTTACTTCATCCCCCGCGGGAATAACCGATTTATCTTCGCTTCTTGCTTCCCACCTCTCATCATAAATAGAAATTACGCCCTTGTATTCAGAAATTTCTTCAACAACTTTTGCGACTCTGCCAATATATTTATCTTCAATCCCTGTCTTTGTCTCTTTTGTATTTTTCTTCATAATTATCGGACGCAAAAATGCAAACGATAGAAATGATAATACAAAGAATATCAAAACAAGCGCAAATTTATTTGCAATATAAACAGATGCCAAAGCTGTTATAAACGAAGCCAGAGCAAAATTTAAGAAAAACATGCTGGGAGTAAAGATTTCTAAAATAACAAATCCGACTCCGACTACACATAAAAGCTCCCACAAAGGCATTATTCTTCACCTATAACAGAATTAATTTCAGCAACCATCTCATCAGCATCAAAACCGTGAACCTTAGCTCCTGCTTCTAAATTTTCAAAATGAGCAGCCGCACATCCGATACATCCCATGCCATACTTTTGAAAAACAGCAATAGCTTCCGGATGCTGCTGTACTATATCCATAATCCCCATTTCTTTTGTGACTTTTGCCATAATATACTCCTTATTCTTGACTAATCTAAATAAATCGTTAAAAGATTAATGCCATTATACCATACAAAAGAAAGGATTTAAATATGCAATTTTTTAAAAATTTCTTCAAGCATGATTCAGTAATCGGGCTCTGCGGATTAAAGAAGAAAACGGAATACGTCTATATTGATATTCCGAAATCATACAAAAAAACATTTATTCAAAATACCGAAAATAATTACTTATTATTGTAACCCAACGATTTATAAATATCTTCCTTTATCTTGTTCAAAGTTGAAAAACAGCTTCCCCACATAGATACAACTGACGGTCGTTCAGAGCCTTCACAATTGGTTTTTTGGAACAAAACTTCGCCTTTTGAATTTGTATCAAATACGAGCTGTTTATCAGCACTTATATAATCACCCAGGTAATCTAATTTTCGTTCTTTTATTTCTATCTGTGACAGAACTTCATTCATAGAATAAATCTTATCCGGATTAATTTTACCTTTTTTAAAATCCTGATGCGCTTTAGAATCAGCTAGACAGTCACGAATATTAAGTCCGGTAAATTTTACAATATTTTCAACCTCTTCATTACCTCCATATTTTTCATATGGAAACTCGGGAGTTTTAGTATCATGATAGCTGTAACCCAAAAGTTTACCTGATTTATCCCTTACAGGAGAAAAATTATGCACCCCCCGGGCTCTGTCCGTTACAAGAGAATTATAAGCACCGTAAATATAATCTTTCTTATCCAGTCCTTCTATTGTAACAAAATGAGCTTTTGAAAGCCCGAGAAGATTTATTCTTTGCTGTTTTGTCTTACGTATATTTTCTAAAACAGCTTTGACTTTTCCCTCCGGATCCTGTCCTTTTGCAATAAATCTGTACAAATACGGAGTTTCGGACGTTTGGCGGAAAATATGCTTAATTATATGTTCAGAGGGATGACCGGCCGGAATATAGACATTTACGCCCTTATCAACAAGTTTATTAATTGATTTAATCAAATCCGGTAAATGTTCATAGCCCTGCCTATCAAGATCAATGTAATGCGGATATTCCCTCTCCTTATTAGCCGAAAGTCCTTCAATCAGAGTCAAAAGAACTTTTCTTTTAGAAGCCAGGTTCTCAGGTGATAAAAATTCCAACCGCCCTAAAAATTCCCGAATACCTTCTTCAAGATTAGTTACAAAAACCGGAGCAGAAGCAGGTATTGCTGCATAATCACCGCGCTTTGCTTCATCTACAAGATTATCTACCTTCTCTTTCAATCCTCTCAACATTTTAACTCCCTTGTATTGAGGATGAAGTTCAGTTTCATAATGCTTAATTTTAACACCTGTATCTTTTAAAATAACTGATGCAAAACTATTCATTGTAATAGCATGATCTCCGCCGTCAATGATATGCAGTGTCGGCTTTCTAAAAAATGGTCTACATGAAATACCAAAAATTTTCACAAAAAATATTCCTTAAATTACACACATACTACAATATTAATAAAATAAACATTAATATTCAAGCCATAAATATCTGAATATATGTATATTTATGTAACAATTTACTAAAATTTTCAAAATTTATGCCATTAAACATAGTATTAAATGAAAGGATGTAAATATGGATTTAAATCAGGTATCAAAAAATTCATCAATTAATAATTTTTTCAAAAACCGGACCAGCGAGTATGAACACATAAACAATGCAAGGAAAATAGTTAGCCTATAAAATAGCAATAACTAAAAAATCCGGTTCAATGTGAACCGGATTTTTTACTGTATATCAAGACTTAATTATTCAATAATTTTGTCTACAACACCAGCACCAACTGTTCTACCGCCTTCACGGATAGCGAATCTCATACCTTCTTCGATAGCTACAGGAGCGATAAGTTCAACTTCCATAACTACGTTATCACCAGGCATTACCATTTCGCCGTCAAATTTGATAGAACCGGTAACGTCAGTTGTTCTGATATAGAATTGAGGACGGTATCCGGGGAAGAATGGAGTGTGACGTCCGCCTTCTTCTTTTGTCAAAACGTAAACGTTAGCAGTAAATTTAGTGTGCGGATGAATTGTACCGGGTTTTGCAAGAACTTGACCACGTTGGATTTCAGTCTTATCAATACCTCTTAACAATGCACCGATGTTGTCACCAGCTTGACCTTGGTCAAGAGATTTTCTGAACATTTCAACACCAGTTACTGTAGTTTTCTTAGTTTCGCCTAAACCAACTAATTCAACTTCATCACCAACTTTAACAATACCACGTTCTACTCTACCAGTAGCAACAGTACCACGACCTGTGATAGAGAATACGTCTTCAACCGGCATCAAGAACGGTTTGTCTAAGTCACGAACAGGAGTCGGGAAGTATGTATCTACTGCATCCATTAATTCCCAAATCTTGTCAACCCACTTGTCTTCACCTCTTTGAATGTTCGGATTAGCTTGAACAGCTTCCAAAGCTTTAAGAGCTGAACCGTGGATGAACGGAATATTGTCACCGTCGAATTCATAAGAAGAAAGAAGTTCTCTTACTTCCATTTCAACTAATTCTAATAATTCAGGGTCATCAACCATATCGCATTTATTTAAGAATACAACAAGGTTAGGAACACCAACTTGTCTAGCTAACAAGATGTGTTCACGAGTCTGAGGCATAGCACCGTCAGTAGCTGCAACTACAAGAATTGCACCGTCCATCTGAGCAGCACCTGTAATCATGTTTTTAACATAGTCAGCGTGGCCCGGGCAGTCAACGTGTGCATAGTGTCT
>CALUPN010000028.1 GCA_944322625.1 Candidatus Gastranaerophilales bacterium
AAAGGTTTGGTGTTGTTGAATTTGATAGAAATAATAAGGCAATATCGCTGGAAGAAAAGCCGCTTAATCCGAAATCTAATTATGCAGTTACCGGGCTGTATTTTTATGACAATCGGGTGTGTGAATTTGCAAAGGGTCTAAAGCCTTCTGCAAGAGGAGAACTTGAAATAACTGATTTAAACAGGGTTTATTTGGAACTAGGGGAATTAAATGTAGAAATTCTCGGACGCGGCTTTGCCTGGCTGGATACAGGAACGCATGATTCTATGTTACAGGCAAGTTTGTTTGTACAAACAATGGAGCTGAATAAAGGGGTGAAAATAGCCTGTCTTGAAGAAATAGCATACAATCAGGGCTTTATAACAAAAGAAGAATTACTGTCTAAGCTGGAAAAATACGGCTATAAAAATGATTATTATAACTATGTGAGAACAGTAATAGAACATCCTGTTACAATAAATGTCTAGTTATTTAAAGGTAATAAAAGCCTCCCGTAGGGAGGCTTTTATTGTAATTGTTTTTTTTAAGTTAACCGGAGAAAGTTTTGTAAGAAGCTTCGATGTTATCATTAATGACTTTATCAACCGCTTCAATTTCTGTAGTAATCTGCGTTCTTTCATTATCAAGTCTTTGAAGCTTTAATTCAAGATTGCGGTCTTCTGCTTGTATTATTGAAGTCTGTGCGTTAATTTCTTGTTGTTTTTTATCGTACAGATATTGTTGATACTCATATTCATTATAAGCGTCCTGGTATGCTGCATCATCTGTTACGGTTTTAGCCTCGACATCTATTGTTGTATATGATAACGGCTCATTGTTTTCATCATAAGTTGATGGTATATCAATTGAAGTTATTCTGCCTGAAGCCGGATCAAATGTCAGCTTACATTTGTCATATGGTACATTTTTTGTAAATTGTCCGTTTGCAATATAGTCATATGTTATACAAGTGTTATTGGAACCGACTGTAGCGCGTTCTACTTCTGATTTTAGGGCAAAATGTATGTTTTGGTTGTCATCAAAGTATACATAGAAGTCATTTACTGTGTATGGCTCACCATTTGGCTTTTTTAAACCGGCATTTTCTATTGCTAATACATAACCGTCATATTCGTCTTGAGTAACGATGTCTGTGGTTAATTCATACGCAGTTTTGCCTCCTATTGTATAGCCGGTATTATTCGGAATTTCAAGAGTGTGCTGTCCGTTTTCATCTTTTATATAAAATGGACCATAAGTTTCATTTAATGTATATTTACCGTCACCGATATCTTTTACGGCATTTGTTACATTAGTGCAAATGTTACCATCCTTAGTGTATATATTACTAAGTTCTTGAGATGTAAAGATTCTGGGTTCTCCTGCTTCTTCCGAAAAACCGTTAACTCCGATGTATTCGCCTTCAGCAGGTTTTTCACTGACAAATACAAAATAACCGTCTGTATAAGTTTCGTCTTCGCTACCGCCTTTTATGTACTGTCCTTTTTCATTAACGATATAATAATCTCCGCTTGCAGGTTTTGAGGATTGTTTTACTAAATAACCTTGCGGATTTTCTTCCTCGGTGGCTTCGTAGCCTGTTACGGTTTCTGTATAAGTTATGGTTAATTCACTGGTTTTTATCTTTTCAGAACCTTTTGTAGTTGTTTTATATCCGTTATTTTGTGTCAAAGAATGACCATAGTCGGTATACCCCAGTGTAACATTATATAAGCCGTTGCTTCCGGGTTTAACATCGCTTGCATCAAACGAATAACTGACGGTTCCGGCTGTACCTGAGTATTGAACAGTAGTATAGTCTTGAGTAGAAGGAGGAGTGGGAACATTCATCGCAAGCAAACTGTTGTACAAAGCAGTACATTGTTGAGATAGTATAGTTCTTTCCTGGTTAATTTGCTGTCCTTGATATTCAAGGTTTGATTGTCTGGCTTGCAGACTTAATAATCTTGCTTGTGATGCTGACATACCCATAGTTTGTGTCTCCTTTTTCCTTTTATTTAATTTTTGTTACATTCAATGTTACATAATGCCTATTGTGTTACATTGGGTATGAAGTATAGGTTTTAGACAGGCTTGTTGTGTGCGGTATCAATATTTGTTATAGAAATAAAATTCCCTAGCTTTGAAGAGATATGATGGCTGCAGAATTTGCGAAGCTTGCAATATATATTTCATATAAACATAAAAAATATTATTCCATGTAACAAAATGTAACAATTTTATTTAAAAAATTAAAGTTTTCAAAAAAAATGCCGTAATACATAGTACAGAGGCAAAAAGGATAAAAATCCCAAGCCCAATGTAACACAATAGGCATTATGTAACATTGAATGTAACAAAAATTAAATAAAAGGAAAAAGGAGACACAAACTATGGGTATGTCAGCAACACAGGCAAGGTATTTAAACCTCATCGCACAACAATCAGACCTTGAATTCCAAGGACAACAGATTAATGAATCACGTTCTACTTTATCTGAACAAACTAATACTTTGTATTCTCAATTACAAGATTTGAGTGTGCCGACACCACCTCATACCTCTGATTATACAACTATTCAATATAGCGGTTCTTTAGCTGCTGATAATTTTACTCTCGGTAAAATTGTTCCGAGCGGTTCTACTTATACAGTAAACCTTGATTACCAAAAAGCAGGTAATTCTACCTATTCAGCAGGTAAGGCAGAAGTTAAAAGCACACCGGAAACTATCTGGGTTAATGAGCTTGACGCAAGTGAAACTTCTTCTAAAACTGCGATTGTAGCAACAACAGACGGACAAATTGGGGCAAATAGCGCTGGCAGCGATGTAAATGGAAAAGAAATTTTACATAAAGTTGCCGACCAAAGCGAATTAAGTTCCGGAGATAACGCTAATGCACCTATTTTTGTTATGGAGAATGGGAAATTTGTACAAAAAGACAGGGCACAGATAACAGATGAAGATTTTGTAAATGGAGTTTATACCAAGATTACTGCAAAATATGAAGAAACACCAGGTGAAGAGGGTGAAGAACCTACAGTGACACAAAATTATACAGCCGGTGTCGATTACTACTATCACGGCGAAAGTACTGAAACTATTACTCCTGGATTAAGCGGCTACGAAGAAATCTCTTCTTACTATGTTTCTGATGGAGATGGTATAAGACACGCAACAACAAGCGATTTTCAATACAACTCAACAACAAAAGTTTATGAATTTAAATCTGATGTTAAATATTTCAAATCCGGTACAGAAGGCAACGGGGTAGAAAAGACAAACCCTGACTATTCTGAAGGTATTGGTAAATCCCTTAATGGAAATCCGTTAATGGAATGTGAAGCCGGGATTGATAAATATATGACAGAAGAGCAAAAAAAATCTGCAATAGAAGCTTTAAGAAATGGCTTTCCTGAAAAAAGCAATCTTTCAGACGAGCAACTTTTATCTGAATTTTATGTAAGTTTTTCTACAGAAGGTTCATTAAAAGTACCGCACTTCACATTAAAAGCTGATATAAATACGCTTACAGAAGGTTCTTCAACGCAATGGGCAGAATATTATGACATAACTTCATCCGGAACATATACAAAGACTGAAACATATGACAACTGCGAATTAACATTTGACACAAGCGGAAGAATAACTAAAATATCAATACCTGTAACAAATGATAAAGGTGAAGTTGTTTATCATTCCGTTGACTTGACAGCAACATCAGTTACAGATGAAAATGCTTATCAAGATGCATATAATAACTATGAGTACGATAAATATGAATATGATAAAGAACAGCAAAAAATCAATGCTCAAATGTCTATTATTCAACAGGAAGATAAGAAACTTGAGTTAAAACTACAAAGACTTGATAACGAAAGAACGCAAATTACAACAGAAATTGAAGCTCTGGAAAAAGTTATCAACGATAACATCGAAGCTTCTTACAAAACTTTCTCAGGCTAGTTGTAAAAAAAAACAAAAAAATATTTACTCCCGGAAGCCCCTAAAAGGGGCTTCCGGTTTATTGTTTTTCTTTTTCGGGAGTGGTATGCTTTATATAGTTATGAAAGGAGTCGGAATGAGAGTTGACGGAAGAAAAAATAATGAATTAAGACCGATAAAATTTACACACGGGTTTACAAAACATGCTTTGGGGTCGGTTTTGACAGAATTTGGTGATACGAGAGTTATTGTAACCGCATCTGTTGAGTTAAAGAAACCGAAATGGATGGCGGAAGATGATAACAGAGGCTGGGTTACTGCTGAATATTCTCTGCTTCCCGCTTCTACAAATACAAGATGTAAAAGAGAAAGGGACAAAGTTTCCGGAAGGACTCAAGAAATTCAGAGACTTATCGGAAGAAGTCTGCGGGCTTGCGTAGATTTAGAAAAAATGCCGGGTATGACTATAACAATTGATGCGGATGTTATTGAAGCAGATGGCGGGACAAGAACAGCAAGTATTTGCGGCGGATATTTGGCGCTTAAAGATGCTGTGGATAAGCTTTTAGCATCCGGCGATTTAAAAGAAAATCCGATATTAGAACCCGTAGGGGCTGTTTCCATAGGAATTGTTGACGGGGAAATAAAGCTGGATTTGAATTATGAAGAAGATTCGCATGCGCAGGTTGATTCTAATGTAATACTCACAAAAAGCGGTAAAATTATAGACTTCCAGACCACATCAGAAGGCGAACCGTATGAATTTGAACGTATGCTGGAATTGTTTAATATTGCAAAATCCGGAATAGATAAAATCATCGGGATGTACTAATTCTCCTTGACGCAAGTTTTTGTTGCTTGTACACTGGAAGTAGACATGTGTGGAGAGACATAAATGGAAGATAATGCTTTAAAGAAATTCACTACAGCCAAATTCTTAAGTTTTGCGCTCGGTTTTTTCGGACTTCAATTTGCCTGGCAGATGAGAATAATCTTATCCGGTCCGGTTACAGAGGACTTAGGCGCAGATCCGTTTATTTTCGGATTAATCTGGCTGGCTGGTCCTTTTACCGGCATGGTTGTACAGCCTATAATAGGTGCGTTAAGTGATAAGACAACTTCTCCATTCGGAAGAAGAAGGCCGTATCTTCTTGGCGGGGCTTTATTATCAGCTGTTGCTCTCTGGGCTCTTCCGAATTCAGAACTCATCACTAACTATATCGGGGCGTTTTTACATTTAAGACTGCCTGAAATAAGTGCTTTATTATTTGCTGCTATTATGATATGGATACTTGATGCTTGTGTTAATATTGCTCAAGGACCATATAGAGCGCTCGTGCCAGATGTTGTGCCCCCGGAGCAGCACTCGATTGCAAATTCTTATATAAGTCTTGCAATTGGTTTAGGTTCTGTTTTCGCTGCCGGTACGGCTCCGTTTCTAAAATGGGCTTTTAATTATCAAATGTCTATTAATGCACAATTTATCATGGCCGCTCTTGCTTTCTCACTCGGTATGATATGGACTTGTATGACAATAAAAGAGCGCAGAATTCAAGTAGAGAAAGATGTAAATAAAGAAAAGTTCAGTTTTATAAAATCTTTGAAAGAATTTTTTGCACTCTCTCCGGAAGTCGGTAAGATTTGCTGGATGCAGTTTTTCACCTGGATTGGAACCATGTGTTTAATGATTAACTTTACTCAATATTGTGTTCATACTCTTTTTGCAGTACCTGATTTATCGGATGTTTCAGAGATTGTTAAAGCAAGTTATGACAGCGCTGTTCTTTTAGCGACTAATTTCTCTTCAACCTGTTTTGCAATATTTAATTTAGTCTGCTTTGTTGTTGCAATTCCGATTGGGGTTTTATCAGTAAAATATGGCAACAAGAAAATTCATATTTTATCAATGCTTTCTATGGCAGCTGCTTACCTGGGTATGGCATTTTGTTTTAATTTAAAAATTGTTGTGCTTTTGATGGCAATATCCGGTATTGGCTGGGCAAGTATTTGCGCGCTTCCGTTTGCAATGTTATCTCAATACATAAAACCGGGCACAGAGGGTTCTGTTATGGGTATCTTTAATATATTTATTGCTGGCCCGCAGGTATTTGTGTGTACTCTTGTTTCATGGATAATTAACAAATGCTCGTTCAATGTAATCGGCGGAGTTAATTATCACTGGGAATATACTTTTCTTATTGGTGCCGGATGTTTAGCTGCTGCTTCAATAATCGCATCGCGTGTTAAAGAAAAAACAGTCATTGAAGGGTAAGAGGTAATCAAATGTGTGCGGACGCAAAAAGGGGAAGGGTTTTACTTATTTATCCGCCATCACCTGTAATAAACCGTGAGGACAGATGCCAGCAGCCTACAAAGGAGTTGCTTGTAATTCCTCCGCTTCCGCCCACTGATTTAATGTATCTGGCTTCAATTGCAGAAAGCTGCGGTTTTGAAGCTATGATTAGAGATTACAGCCAGGGCGGGAATTTTGATAAAGATTTGCGTGAATTCAGGCCGGATTATATTGTTGCAAATGTTGCAACTCCTACTTTTCAGTCTGATATGACAGCTTTAAAAAATGCTAAAGAAATTCTTAAGACTGTCTGTATTATAGTTAAGGGAGCGCCGTTTATTACTTATAATACAAATGCTATTTACGAAAATACTTTTATTGATTATGTTATTATGGGTGAAGCGGAATTTACTTTAAGGGATATTCTAAACGGTGTTCCGGACGAAGATATTTTAGGTATCTGCTATAGAAAGAATTTTCAGGCTGAAAAGAATGAAAAAAGGCCTTTTATTGAAAATCTGGATTTAATCCCTTTTCCTGCAAGGCATCTTGTTGATAATTCCATATACACAAGACCTGATAACGGCAAGGTTCAGGCTGTAATAAAAGTTTCAAGAGGGTGTCCGTTTCATTGTTTCTTTTGTCTTGCAACTCCTGTTTCCGGTTCAAAAGTCAGGGTGCGCTCGGCAGAAAACATTGTAGCGGAATTAAGAGAGTGTGTTGAAAAATATAATATCAGAAATTTTGTTTTCTGGTCGGATATTTTTAATTTTGACCGTGAATGGACGTTAAACTTATGCAAAAAAATAATAGAGAGCGGACTTAAGATTACATGGTCATCAAATACGAGAGCAGATACGATGGATGATGAGATGGCTTCTCTTATGTATAAATCCGGCTGCAGACTCGTAAGTTTAGGCGTTGAAAGCGGTTCGCAGATGATGCTCGACCATATAGGGAAAAAGATTACACTTGATGATATCAGAAATACTGTTAAAATACTTAAAAAGAATAAAATTAAGATATACAATTATTTTGTAATAGGGCTTCCGTGGGAAACAGAGGAAACTGTAGAAGAGACTGTAAAGTTTGCAATAGAGCTTGACAGCAATTTCATAAGTTTTTATACTGCAACTCCGCTTCCTGGGACAAAGTATTTTGCTTATGCAATGGTAAACAAACTTGTAGAAGGGAATTTAGATTTTAGAAACGCTTATTACCAGCCGGTTGTAAAATCTCACGCATTGAACAAAGAACGGATTTTTGAGTTGCATAAACAAGCCGTAAAACGTTTCTACTTGCGCCCAAAGTTTATTTTAAGAACTCTGTTTTCGCTAAGAAGTTTTGCAGAACTTAAAAATTATATCAAAGCCGGTTTAGCTCTGCTTTCTCACTAAACCCGGTTCTGCATCTGAGCCTGTAACTTTTTTTCTTAAGATGAAAGTAAGCTTAGGAAGTGCGCAGGCAAGAAGAAAACTGCTTAATCCGACATTAGCCAGAATATTACCGGATTTAACTCTTAATGCTTTTTTTGCGAATTTATCAATATTTCCACTCTCTTTTGCCTGTTTTGCAAATTTTTCGATTTCTTGTTGAAATTTTAGGACGCGGTTTTCATCAACAAAAGCTCGTGGGTCTCTTATTCTGTTTTTTAAATATTTGATTCCGCAATATTTTTCAGAGAGTTTTGCAAATTTAGAATCAGAATTTTTGTCTAAAAATTCTATAATATCATTTTCAGGCATTTTTAATTTGTTATCCTTAATATCTTTTAAGAATTCTTTATCATTTAATAAATTCGGGTCAAGATTAACATTTGTTTTGAAAAACTTATTTGAAAATGAGTCAAAACCTTTAGCTATCCATATTGGTGCAACAAAATTTAAAAACATCATCATTGACATTTTAAATCCCATCTCCAGTCTCTCATATTTGTTACGTGCCGTGCCAACCCTTCCTACAGTCAGGCCGCCGTCTGTTATTGCCATTTTATGAACAGTGGGCATATTGGCCAGAGATGAAGTTATTCCCTTAAAAACGATATTTTTTTCTTCCGGGAGTCCCTTTTTTAACAATTTGATTTCTTCTTTTTGTGTATCTTGTTTTTTTCTTATTTTATCGGTTAAAGCAAAATTAAATTTAGGTAAAAAATATCCCATAAGTGCAATAGGAATAGCTGTAGAAAGTATAAATTTCCCTGCTAATAGTCTTTGATATACTGATTTATTATTCAGAACTTTTTCAAGTTCTTTGACTTCATTGGGCGCAATATTCTTGAATTTGTTTATATTAAACAGTATACCTTGTTTTGAACTCTCTTTTAACAAATTCGGATTTACAGACGGATTATATCCGAATTTTTTGATACCCCAATTACAAATTTTATCCATCGCAGGAATTCCGCCAAGCCAAATCAGTGACGTTCCGTATTCATCAATAAGTCTCTCCCTTGTAGCATTATACGCCATTTGTTTTGAATCTTTTCGGTTTTGTCGGTAAGTCAAAACAACTTTGGAAGGAACTTCTATTCCGCAGTCACGAACTATAAGCGGATAAACGCTGGAATTGTTTCCTATTGCTGAAATTATATTTATAAGTGACATTTTTTTATTGTTCTCCTTTTAGCTATCGTACTCTTTTCTCTCTTAAATATCCCGAAAGAGCCGATTTAAAAGGAGTTTTAAGTGAGAAGATACAAAACTCCCGGCCCCTTCGGGTCGAAATGAGTATGATGAAGTTTTGTATTCAATAAATCTGCCATATTTTTATGTTAGCATGAACTACTTCTTTGTAAAGGAATAAATTATGCATAATTTGTAAATACTGAATTAATTGTTATTAATTTCCGGAAGTATATTTGTTAACGGTTTCTTTTATATAATAAAATAGATTTGATAAGGTTTCAAAAATTTCCTCAAATGACATATTGCTGTTACATAAAAGCAGAATTGATTTTCCGTCCTCGCAAGTTTTAGGTGCTACTGTAAACTTTATTTTTCTTAAAATATTTTTATCCATTCCCTGCTTAATTATATTCCACTCGTAGGGGGTAAACGGGGAATAAATTCTGATATCATTTCCGGCTTCCCGTATAATTGTAATCCCGCATTCGGTTGCAAGAAGTCTTAGTTTAATTAATTTTATTAAGTTTTCAACTTCATCAGGAATTCTCGAAAAGCGGTCTTTCCATTCGGATACTATGTAATTAAGCTCAAGCTCGTTTTTAACATCTGAAAGCCGCTTATATTCAATCATTTTTTGTTCTTCTGACCCGACCCACTCATCAGGAATATAAGCTGTTACATTAATATCAACTATTGCGGGCTTGTTAGCTTTTACGGTTTCTCCCTTAAGCTCGTTTACGGTTTCTTCAAGAAGTTCGCAATACGTATCAAATCCGACGTTTACCATATGCCCGTGCTGCTTTGTTCCCAGAATATTCCCGACCCCTCTTATTTCTACATCACGCATAGCAATTCGGTATCCGCTTCCGAGTGTTGTAAACTCTTTTATTGCCTTCAATCTTTCTGTTGCTTCCTGTGATAATTCTTTATTTTTCTTGTAAAAACAGTAGCAGTAGGCCTGCTTTTCGCTTCTTCCGACACGGCCTCTTAGCTGATATAACTGCGCAAGGCCTAATTTGTCAGCTTCGTGTATAATTATTGTGTTAGCATTAGGTATATCAAGTCCGTTTTCAATGATTGTTGTACACAATAAAATATCGCTTTCGTGGTTATCAAACCCTATTATTACATCTTCAAGCTGTTTTTCGCTTAATTGTCCGTGCCCTACTGAAATTCTTGCGTTTGGAACGAGTTTTTGAAGCTCAAGCCTGAATTCTTCAATTGTTTCGACTCTATTGTAGAGATAAAAAACCTGTCCGTCTCTATCCAGTTCGTTCACAATAGCATTTTTAACCGTCTGCTCATTGTATTCTCCAACGTAAGTTTTAATCGGGAGCCGGTTTTGTGGCGGAGTGTTAATTACCGAAATATCTTTTATGCCTGATAATGACATATATAAAGTTCTTGGAATAGGCGTTGCTGACATTGATATAATATCAATGTTTTCTCTGAATTCCTTCAATTTTTCCTTATGTCTTACTCCAAACCTGTGCTCCTCATCTATTACAAGCAGCCCTAAATCTTTGAATATAACATTATCCTGCAAAAGACTGTGGGTCGCTATAACCACATCACATTTTCCTGTAGCAAGATTTTTTAAGGTTTCTTTTCTTTCTTTAGTACTTCGAAACCGGCAAAGAAGCTCGACATCAACTCCGAACGGTTTAAATCTCTCTGAAATTGTTTGGTAATGCTGAAGCGCAAGTACCGTTGTCGGTACAATCATCGCAACCTGTTTTAGAGAAGTTACAGCCTTAAACATTGCCCGCATAGCAACTTCTGTCTTTCCAAATCCGACATCACCGCAGACAAGCCTGTCCATAGGGTTTGCGCTTTCCATGTCTGATTTAATCTCATTAATTGATTTTAGCTGGTCCGGAGTTTCAATGTATTCAAAAGTATCTTCCATCTCAAGCTGTAATGGTGAATCCGGCGCAAATTCGATTCCCTCTTTCATCTTCCTTCTTGCATATAGCCTTAGAAGGTCGTAAGCAATCGTTTCTACCTCTTTTTTAACCCTTGTTTTCGTATTTTCCCAATCAGAACCTCCCATTCTGGAAAGCTTTGGCTTAACCTGACCGGAGCCTCTGTAACGGCAAAGCATATTAATTTGCTCCGCCGGAATATGCAATTTATCTTTATTTGCATATTCTATTGTTAAATAATCTTTCAACTGGCCGTCAAATTCTTGTTTTGTAAGCCCCTGATAAATACCGACCCCGTGAATTGAATGAACTACATACTCTCCTGCTTTAATATCATTAATATTTTCAATATACTCGGCCTTTTCTTTGTAATGCCGCTTTCTGTTTGAAGGGATTTCTTTCTGTCTTTTATTAAAAAGTTCTCTATCTGTTAAGACAAGGATTTTCCCGTCTTTTAATTCTGTTCCCTGGGAAGTTATATTTCTAATATAATTTATATCAAAAATTCCGTATTCGGATAAAACTTCCTTAACTCTTTCCTGAAAATCAGTAGCGATAGTAATCTGCCATCCCTTATGCTCCTCAAGAAACGCTGCAAGCTTATCCATATCAGCGTCAAAAATCTGAACATTCCTTGAATCAATATCAATAACTTCATTATTCTCATCCGAAAGGAAATTATTCAACGAAATTTTTTGCAAGCCGGCCATTTTCTGCCTGACTTCTTCAAGCGTAAAATGGTTTATTTCTTTTAGTGGGTAAATATGATTTGTTTTCAAAGCTTCATTATAAGAATTTATATAATTCTCATCGATTTGGCTAAATTTAGCCGAAACTTCCGCAAACTCATCTATTACCAGGATATATTCATTAAAATAATCCAGAATATTTGCTAAATCCTGATTGAAATAAGAGCCGTAAACATTTGCCCCCTCAAAATAACCTTCATTTCCAATCTGCTCTTTAAGCTCCTCAGGCAGATCTACAGGAAGTTTATCTTCTAAAACAAACTTATACAGAGGCTTTATATTTACTTCCTTAATTTTCTCGACAGATTTTTGGGTTTCGTTATTAAAAAATCTTATATCAACAATCTCATCACCCCAAAACTCAATTCTTGCAGGGTTTTCATCAAGAGAAAAAATATCCGCTATATCACCTCTGATACTGAATTCTCCGATATCAGAAACCATTGTAGAGCGCTTGTATCCGAGCTTTATTAGCTTTTCAAGAAGATTTTTCTGCGAGATTTCATCTCCGATTTTTAAAGTGAAGGAGTTTTCTTTAAAAAATTTTTTGCGCGGGAATTTTTCTAAAAGAACTTTAACCGGCGCAATAACTATTCCAGGCTCCTGAAGAAGCACATTTATCTGTTTTTCATAATCATACAAACTTCCTGCAACAGTTTCATAAGGCGATATATTCTGGTAAGGAATAGTACTCGCCTCCAGATTAAAAATCCGCTCTAAATCAGCAGAATATTTTAGAGCCGACTGCTCGGAAGAAGTAACAAACAGAACTTTTTTCCCCGAAAGCTTATAAATATAGTCAAGCAGCAAAAGACGGCTAAATGTAGTTAAGCCGGTAACGGTAAAACTTTTTTGTTTTTTTATATTTCTGACAAAACTGTCAAAAAACGAGGCGTGTTCTAATTTCATAGCTTTGTAAAAGTGTTCTCTTTTACTCAATACTAAACTAAATAGCACATTTTTTCAATTATGAAAAATAGTATCATAATTTTGTTGTAGCAGGTTTTACATAAAGTGGATACGGGCTGCATGAGACTTAGTGGTATTTATTATATAAAAGCCTCATGTCCTCATCAGTCAGATACTGCATAGAATCTAAATCATAAGGATACATTATGCTTTTAGGCAGCGTAGAGTGGCCTAAACCGATTGCGTGCCCTGCTTCATGAAGCATTACGCCGTAAATATGTTCTTTAGGGCGTGTAACGATTTTTCTCACATATTGGCCGCCTTCATACGCCCTAAAATATTCTTTAGTTCCGATTGTTATAAACGCTTTATAATAATTACCCTTCTTAGACATCATTTCAGTACAGCCAACTGCACCTGCGTCATTACAGTTTGCAACAAAATCCACAAACTCAACTACGATATTTGCATTTGTAGGTTTGCTTACAAATTTAAACCGGACAAGCTTTTTGGAAGTATTTTCCCACGCTTCAAAGGCTTGTTGCATCAAATCGCTCATATAACCATATTCAGGGATATAAACATAAATAGGCTGCCCTACCCAGCGAGGGTTTTGAGCGGAAAAACAAGGAAGCAAAAACAAAAATGCCAAAAAAGTTACTAAAATTTTCTTCATTCTCTACTCCGTAAATCTTTCAAACACTTTATCAATATTCTTTAAATAATCTTTTGTATCAAAACATTCATTAATTTCTTTTTCGGAAAGAATATTTTCACTTTCTAAACCTATTTTAAAATTCCCGCCATTCAGAGCATTAAGCGCATGTTTTTGGACTATTCTATATGCTTCTTCACGGGTATAGCCTTTTTCTACAAGCTTTAACAGAACTTTTTGGGAATATACAACACCGCCGTAAAGCTGTGTATTTTTTTTCATATTATCTTCATGAATAACTAAATTTTCCATAATTCCCTTAAACCTATGAACCATAAAATCTATTAAAATTAGAGAATCAGGGAAGATTATACGTTCAGCGGAACTGTGAGAAATATCCCTTTCATGCCAGAGATTTATATTTTCATAGGCAGCAACCATGTTAGAGCGAATAACGCGTGCAAGCCCGCACAAGTTTTCGCACAAGACAGGGTTCTTTTTATGCGGCATTGCAGATGACCCTTTCTGATGAGCTCCAAAACCTTCTTCAACTTCTCTGACTTCTGTTTTTTGAAGATGCCTGATTTCCGTTGCAAACTGTTCAATAATTGATGCTAACACTGCAACAGCAGATAAAAACTTAGCATGCCTGTCTCTAGAGATAATTTGAGTAGATATTTTTGCAGGTCTTAAACCGAGGATTTCACAAGCATACTGTTCAATTTCAACCGGCAGATTACTATAAGTTCCGACAGGGCCTGATATTTGCCCGACGGAAATTTCATTCAGCGCGAAATTGAGACTCTCTTTTGCTCTTAGTATTTCATCGAGCCAGTTAAGAAGCTTAAAGCCAAAAGTCATAACTTCTGCATGAACTCCGTGAGAACGGCCTATGCAAATAGTGTTTTTGTATTTAAAAGCCATTTCTTTTACGACTTTTATTAACTCCTCCAGCTCGTTATTAATAATTTTTGCACTGTCTGCAATTTGCATGGCAAAAGCCGTATCTATTACATCAGAGCTTGTTAAACCCATGTGAATGTATTTTGCATTCTCTTCTCCTACGGATTCATTTACGGCAGTTAAAAATGCTATCACATCATGTCTGACTTCCCGTTCTATTTCATCAATTCTTTCCAGCGTAAAAGAAGCTTTTGATTTTATTTCATCCAAATTCTTCTGCGGAATGCGTCCAAGCCTTGCATAAGCCTCACATACGGCGATTTCAACTCTTAGATAATAATTAAATTTTTCTTTTAAATCCCAGATTTTCTTTATTTCTTCACGCGAATACCTATCAATCATAAGCAGATTATACTATAAAAAAGGAAGGTTATAAAGCCTTCCTTTTTCGTTTATTTATCAGAGCTGAATAAAGACTTCCAGAAACTTGTTTCAGCCTCGATTGCATTTCGCGTATTTTCGCGTCGTTTTTGTGCTTCTCTCTGTTTTTTCTTTAATTCGCGCTGTCTTTCACGCTGTTGTTTTTTGTATGCTTTCTGACGTTCTTTTTGCTGTTTTTCGTAAGCTTTTTGTCTCTGCTCGCGCGCTTTTCTTTGAGCCTCAGCCTGCGAATTAAGCTCTTTTTCTTTTGTTGTAATCGGAGAAATCAAATTATCCACAAAATTTTGAATACGCGATTCCGCCGCATTTGCTGCCATGGAAGAGGTTAGTATTGCAATAATTGCCGCTGCTAAAAACTTTTTCATGAGCTAATAATCCTTTCTATTTCTTAATTAAAGAGTTCCAGTAATCCTTCTCAGCCTGAATAGCATCTTTTGTTGCCTGACGTCTTGCTTGAGCTTCTTGTCTTTGTTTTTCGGCTGCAGCCTGACGCGCTTCCTGCTGTTTTTTAAATTCTGCTCTGCGTGCTTCCTGTTGTTTTTGATACTCTGCCTGTTTTGCTTCGTTAGCTTTTTGCTGTGCTTCCATTTTTTCATTAAAAGCTTTTTCTTTTTCAGTAATTGGCGAGAGTTTTTTGTTTACATAGTTCTCTAATCTCGATTCTGCTGCGGTTGCAATTAATGAGGATGTTAATGCAATAACCGCAAATAAGGTAAACAGTCTTTTCATATTTAAACTCCTTTCTCGTGTATTATGAATTCTAAAATACTTTTTTTTATTTTTCAAGTATAATGTTTCTATGAGTGTTGAGTTACTGGGTTTTAATATAGATAATTATTCGTTTGAAGAAGCTGTCGTAAGAGCGAAGAATATGATAGACGGCCACAAAGTCTCACAGGTTGTAACAATTAATCCGGAGATGTTTCAGTGTGCAGAAAAAGATGCTGATTTTGCTAACATTATAAAAGAAGCCGAAATGGTAATCCCTGACGGAGTCGGCGTAAAAATTGCGCTCAAACTTACCGGTAAAAAAGCAGACAGAATTCCCGGAATTGATTTCGCAAAAAGATTGTTAACAGAAGCTTCCAAAAGTGATATCCCGACTGCAATAATCGGAGCGAAAGAAGAAGTTATAGAAAAGGCCGTTGATAATTTACAAAGAGAAATAAAAGGGCTTAATATCGTATATTACCATAACGGATATTTTGATAGTGATGAAGAGATTTACCGCGAATTAAAAGCGAAATCTCCAAAGCTCATATTAGTTGCTCTTGGTTCTCCAAAGCAGGAAGTTTTTATTTACAATGCTAAAAAAGTCTTAAATCCGGCTTTAATGATTGGTATAGGAGGAAGCTTGGATGTATGGTCAGGGAATGTAAAAAGAGCTCCTAAGATTTTTCAAATATTGGGTTTGGAGTGGCTATACAGAACCATTACCCAGCCTTCCCGTTTCAAAAGAATTTTTCCGGCATTGCCGCTGTTTTTAATGAAAGTTATTAACTATAAGGATAAAATATAAATGCTTACAGAAACAGAATTAAAAGAGCTAAAAGAATTTGCATGCAAAACAAGAAAAAATATTGTAAAAATGGTTTGTAACGCCAAATCCGGTCATCCGGGCGGCTCTCTTTCAGGTGCTGATATTTTAGCAGTTTTGTATAATAAATCACTTAATATTCCGGCTGAATGGGATAAATCTTCTGATTTTGAAAAAAGAGACAGATTTATACTTTCAAAAGGTCATGCTTCTCCGCTTCTTTATTCTGTTCTTGCGCAGTATGGAATGTTTCCGGAAGAAGAACTTTTGACCTTCAGGAAATTCCGTTCAAGACTACAGGGGCATCCGGCAAAACAATATCTTCCGGGTATAGAAACCTCTACAGGTTCATTAGGGCAGGGGCTGTCTATCGGATGCGGAATAGCAATGGGACTTAAATTGGACAATAATCCGGCGCATGTAGTTGTTTATACAGGAGACGGTGAGTTGCAGGAAGGTTCTTGCTGGGAAGCCTTTATGCAGGCAGCTCATAGAAAACTGGATAATCTTATTGCGATTATAGACAGAAACAAGCTCCAGATTGACGGCTATACCGAAGATGTTATGGCATTAGATAATCTTAATGACAAACTCAAAGCATTTAATTGGGATGTTATTGAAATTAACGGCCATGACATAGGGCAGATATATGAAGCCGTAGAGAAAGCCAAAAAAGCTTCAAAACCCTGTGCAATAATAGCCCATACTATTAAGGGAAAAGGCTGTTCTTTTATGGAAAACAAAGCCGCATGGCATGGAAAAGCGCCGAATGAAGAGGAACTAAATCAAGCTTTAAAAGAATTAGGAGAGGAGTAAATATGGTTGTAAAAACTTGTCCGTTTTCTGAAAATAAAGTATGTAATGATGAATGCCCGCTATTTATTTCACCGGACGAATTAAACGAATTTGTAGTTGCAAGACTATCCTCTATCGGTGTAATCAACCGTTCAGACGGCGGCTGTTCCTTAAAGATGCTTGCACTTAGCCAGAGCAGAGCTATCTTTGAAAACACAAATACACGAGGCTAGGCTCCAAATATATTACATTTATAATTCTTCGTTTATTGATTTTAATATTTTATAAATAAGCTCAAGACGCTTGTTATCGTTTTGTGCTAAGTCTATATACTTGTTTATTTCTTCCAGCAATTCCTCGTTTGATTTGAGGTGATTATTTGCAAACAGTTCCTGCGTTGAAGTATTTAATGCTACAAGTATATTTTCCAGAGTTTCGGCTTTTGCAAAACTTATTCCCTGTTCAATATTACTCAAGTTTCTTGCTTATATATCAATCATTTCTGCAAGCTGCTCTTGTGTCAGCCCTCTAATCTTTCTGAGCCTTTTTATCTTTTCACCTAACTCTTTTTTTATATCCATTTTTGCCCTTTGATTCAAAACATCTGATTTGTAAAGAAATATGAATTTATAAATCATAATATATTAAGTTTTGTAAAGCATAAATGTCGCACTATTTCTATATTTCAAGTTAATATGATGTACCTCATCATCAAAAAGGGCAATTTTTGAAAACAAAAAAACTTTATAAATACATAACACGAGGATATAAAAAATAGTAAGCACGAAAGGAAGGAGAACACTATGCCAGGAGAAGTTACAGAAAACAAAGCAAGAATACAGGTAAGCGGTTACGCGCAAGTAAATGGCGGAATCACTAAAAATCCGGCAGATGAAAAGTATGCAAATATCGGGGCTGCATTGGGAGGTGAAATTAACTACAAAGGGACTTACTTAAAAGCAGAAGCTGGTGCAGGAACGGCATTAACAGGGAAACTTGAACTCGGGCACGAATTTGATTTAGGCAAAAATATGGGACTGGATATTTCTGCTAAAGCAACTGCAAATAAAAGTCTCAAATCCAACGAGCTTATATCAAATTTCAATTATAATGTAAATGGAATTCCAGGAGAAATGTCAAGTGTAACAACCTGGCATCCGGGAGAAGTTAGAGTCGGATTACAACCTGAACTTACATTTAAATCAAAGAATGAAAAATTTAAATTCGGTGTCGGAGTTGAAGGCGGCTGGAGAAAGAGCACATCTCCTGATATAGAACAGAACTCTTCATTAGAATATAAACCAGAAACGGGTAGCCCTGTAAACTTAAATGATACTGTTAAATATGATTTAAATAAAAGCGGTGCTTACATCACACCAACCGTATCAGCGGAAGTAAAATTAGGCAAAAAAGGAGATTTTTCACTAGTTGCAAACGCTGATATGTACCAGGGTCAGGCTGGTATTAGATATACTTTTTAATTAACAAAAAGCTTATACATAATAATTCCGGCTGAAATACTTAAGTTTAAAGATTCAACTTTGCCATCCATTTCAATTGTAATGTTTTGGGTGGCAAAGTTTTTTAGATCCTCACACAGTCCGGAAGCTTCCGAGCCAAACATTACCAGAACTTTTTCCTGCGGTTTATACTCATTTAGCCAAATTGTATTTTCTGCTTTTGGAAGTGTCGCAATTCTTTCATAGTCATTAAATATTGATAAATCATTCATTTCAAAGACCGGAATTTTCCATAAATTCCCTACTGCCGAGCGGACACATTTCGGATTATATAAATCAACCGTGTCACCATATAAAACTACAGCATCAATATTAAACGCACAGGCAGTCCTTAAAATAGTGCCTAAATTGCCTGCATCTTTTATATTCTCTAATAAAACAACTTTTTTATAATTTTTTGACCATTCTCTTTTTAGCTTCTTTGCAACTGCTACAGCCTTAGGGGGAGTTTCTGTTGACGAAATTTTAGATAAAACAGCTTCTGTTGTTTCAATCAGGTTATCATAACCCTTAAATTCATCAGAGCTTTCATCCGCAAACAGATGTACAATTTCCAAACCGGAAGCTATAGCTTCTTCAATACATTTACTGCCTTCGAGTAAAAATGTATCTTTCCTGTATTTTTTCTGCAATAGTTTCGCAGTTTCTTTCACAAGTTCATTATTAACACTTGTTATTTTCATAAAACCTCGAATTCCTCAAGCCATTCTTTCTCTTGAGCTGATAATAAATCATAATTTATAAGTTTTTTTTCATAGCCCGTTTTAACAAAGGAATTCACAATTCCATATTTCATATAACAAGAATTCTCTAACCTTACACCAAAATGTTCCGGATTATATAATCCCGGCTCAATCGTGAATGTCATATTATCTTTAAGTTCTGTATGCGCAATCTCTGACTGATTTAAAGCCGGAGGTGCTTCATGAACATTTATCCCGATACCATGTCCAAGCCCGTGAGAAAAACTAAAACCTGCTATTTTGTTATCCAGTATTGAATGCGCTAATTTATCGTATTCATATCCTGTATTAAAATTTGCATTATACGCATTCAGAAACGCTTTTAAAACAGTTGTATAAACCTCTTTTTGCAGCTCTGACGGCTCGCCTTTTACAAATACTCTTGTTATATCCGTTGCTAATCCGCTTTCATAATAGGCACCGCAATCTATCAGAACCAGCGAGCCCTCTTGCAGGATTACATCTTTTGAATTTTTTGCATAATGTGCAAGTGCAGAGTTTTTATCTATTGCAACAATAGAATTAAAGCTCAAAGATTTTGCTCCGTATTTTATAAATTCTTCTCGCAGCCTTTTTGCGATATCATATTCGGAAAGATTGTTATTTTTTTCTATATAATCTCTTATTGCACGCATTGTTCTATCAGTTGCTTCAAAAGCTTTTTTGTACGCTTCTATCTCATCTTCTGATTTAGCGGATTTCATAAGCGCAACTTCGGAAGGTTTATGCACCGGATTTTTTATTAAAGCGAAATCATAAGCATTTATAGAACTTTTATCAACAACTAATTCACCTTTAAAATTCTTTAAGAAATTTTCGCACTCGTTATTATCCGTAAAAAGAATTTGTTTTTCTCTATCAACATACAATTTTGCCCATATTTTAGATGTGCAGTCTTGAGAAAAATCACGCAAGCCCGTAAGATAAGAAACTTCTTCAAGATTTGTTAAAAACATCGGACTTTTAGGAGCATATTGTTTGGGGGGAGCTGCTTGTACAAATTTATTTTTGTCATGAAGTTCCGTATGATTATTTATAAAATCTTCTTTAAGAAGTTTAATTTTACAGTTATCAAAGTTTTCCAGCCGCTTTTGTGATACTTTTTTTGCAACTATTCCCAGAGTTTTATCAGAGTCTAAAAGTTTTTTTATTTCTTCATCCTGTTTTTGCCCGAGTTGCAGTTTAACAACAGTAACTCCCGCTTTAGCTTCCCTCTCTGCCTGCGTGTGATATCGTCCGTCAACAAAGAGGTAAATATTATCGCCAGCAACCAGCGCATCACCTGTTGAACCGGAAAATCCGGTTAGCGTATATCTTGCATTTTCAGACAACGCAGGGTATTCAACCAAGTATTCATTAGTACAATTTACTAACAAATAATCAACACCGAGTTTTTTTAATAAATCTTTCATATTTTTTAGTATAGCACATTATTACAAATTCGTTACATAAGGGCAATTTTATACTTTAATTTGTTTTTATATTAATAAGGAATGAAAGGTAATAAATGGTTAATGGAATAAATTTTAACAGTATTAATTATACTCTCCCGTTTAAAAGTACAGAGAAAAGCTCTGTAGTTTCTAAGCCTGTTGAGTTTCAAAACAAAAACTTAAACGGCCTGGAAGCTTTAGGTAACTATAATTCGACATTAGCAATGCAGACTCCGGATTTTAATATACCGATTCTTAAACCTGTAGAAATTCCTAGAGATATTAATAATATTAAGGGTGAAAGAATTTATTCTTCAGACGGCAAACTCGTTCAAATCGTTGATGAAGATGCTGATTTTAAAAAAGTATATCTGCCTATGGAACATGGAATAAGCTACTCTATAATAGATAAAAATATAAATAAGGAAGTTGTTAGCCAAATGCATTGGTATGACAATAATGAGATTATGGTTGAGGGGTATAACCCTCAAAATGGATATAGCTATGCTACAACTTATGAAAACAATGAGCTTATAAATTATTATAAAGAAAAAAAATTTAATAATGGAAGTTCTATAACAGTTAATTATGATAACAGGGAACAGTTATATAATTATGAAGTTTATGATGCGAAAACATCCAGTATAATAATGAAAAGATATAATGCAGAAAAACAACTTATAGACAAATGTGTAAAAAAATACGGTGAAACAAGCAATTCCAGATATCAAACTAATTATATAGGAACAGATCCCATTTCAGAAGAGTATACACAAATAAACTCAATGAATAATAATATTGCTAATAAAATTTTAAGTGACAAGGATTTAAAACCAAGTCCTAAAATTGAATATCCTACAAATTTAAATAAAATACAAGGTAAAAAGACATATTATTCTGACGGAACTGTAGAAAGCGTAATAACGCCGGATAACATAAAATATACTTACGATTTAGGTGAAAATCTTATAATTATTAATGATAAAAATAAGGAAATTTTTTACTCTCCGGATGATAATTGGTACAGCATAGAAGAAAAAGTCAATAACAATGAAAGTAAAAGCACTGTTTATCGTCCAGATGGAGACATACTTGTTTCTTATCAAACGAATGATAATAAAAAATTTGTTATTTTTTCAAATGGTAAAATAAGCCATTACGACGAATGCCTTGATGGTCGCAAAAAAATTATAATGTTTGATGAGAACGGTAATGCAATACAAGCATTTGACAATTTTCAAGACTATAATAATGCATAGGCATGGCATCCTAAATTCAAATATACGCGAACTTGTTTAAAATACTTTATTTAGAGAAGCTTTACCCGCCCTGTGGATTTTTAACCTTCATCAACGTCTGTCAGCTTTATCAAGTGCCAGCCGAATTGGGTTTCAACCGGTTTTGAGATTTCACCTTTTTTCATTGCAAAAACAGCATCTTCAAACGGTTTAACCATCATGCCTTTGCCAAACCATCTTAAATCTCCGCCGCTGCGTCCGGATGGGCACTTTGAATATTCTTTTGCTAAATCTTCAAACGCAACACCATTTTCAATATCAAGCAAAAGATTCTCTGCCTGTTCTTTTGTATCTACTAAAATATGACTCGCTCTTACTTTCATAATTTAATCTCCTATCTTTTTTTAACCATAAATATAACAAAAGAACGGTAATTATACAACCGCTCTTTTATTATAAAAAAAAGGCTAACCGATTGGCTAGCCGTAAATATCAACCAACAATATCTTTTACTTCTGCTTGCAGGTTTTTCGAGTCAATTTTGATACTCGGTCCCATTGTTGTTGTCAAATATATTGACTTAACATAAGTTCCCTTTGCTGCAGACGGTTTAGCTCTAAGAACCGCATCAACCAATGTTCCGTAGTTCTTAACCAAATCTTCATTAGAAAATTGAACTTTTCCAATCGGACAGTGAATCATACCCTGCTTATCAGCTCTGAATTCAACTTTACCTGCTTTAGCATCTTTAACTGCTTTAGCTATATCTAAAGTTACGGTACCAGTCTTAGGGTTTGGCATCAAGCCTTTAGGACCTAAAACTCTACCTAGTTTACCCAGCATACCCATACAATCAGGGGTTGCTATTAAGGTATCGAATTCAAACCAGCCGCCGGCAATTTTATCGATAATATCTTCCGTGCCGTAGAAATCTGCACCTGCGTCTTTTGCTTCGTTAACCTTCGGTCCTTTTGCAATAACGCAAACGCGAACTTCTTTACCTAATCCTGCCGGTAATACAACAGTTGATCTGATTTGCTGTTCAGCGTGCTTAACTTCAATACCTAATCTCATATGGCATTCAACTGTTTCGTTGAATTTAGCTACTTCTTTAGAGATTTCCTGTAATTTTACAAGAGCATCACGACCGCTTGCCGGTTGTTGGAAATCTGCAAGCAATTCTTGAAGCTTCTTTTGTTTTTTAGTTATTTTTGACATTTTTCTTATCCTTTCATGGTATTAGCGGACAAAAGTCCTTCCATTATTGTTATAACTTAATGAGTGAAACCATTTAATTTAGGGAGGGGAACTATTTCCCTTTTATTTCCCCCTTATTTACCCCTCTTTTACGGTAACGCCCATTGCTCTGCAAGAGCCTTTAATCATATTAACAGCAGCTTCCATAGAAGTAGCATTCAAATCGTTCATTTTGATTTTAGCGATTTCTTCTAACTGAGCTCTTGTAATTTCAGCTACCTTAGTTTTGTTAGGAACAGCTGAACCTTTAGGTATGTTCAAAGCTTTCTTAATCAAAACCGGAGCCGGAGGTGATTTTGTAACAAAAGTAAAACTTCTGTCTTCGTATACATCGATAACAACAGGGATTATGTAGCCTGCCTGTGATTCAGTTTTTGCGTTGAACTGTTTGCAGAAATCCATGATGTTAACACCGTGCTGACCTAAAGCCGGACCAACCGGAGGTGACGGATTTGCTTTACCTGC
>CALUPN010000029.1 GCA_944322625.1 Candidatus Gastranaerophilales bacterium
TCAGCAATGGCAGACTGTAAGAGCTTAGAAGGCGGTGTTCTTGTTCAAACTATCTTAAAAGCTCCAAACGGCGAAGCCGTAGCTGTTGCCCAAGGGCCTTTATCAGTAGGCGGGATTAATAAAATAGCAGGCGGCTCATCTGCAAGAACTGCAATCACTACGACAGGAAGAATTCCGGGCGGTGCAATAATCGAACGTGATATTTATACAGAAATCGGGGACGAAAACTCAATCACGCTTTCGCTTGACCGTTCGGATTACACACTGGTTTCAAGGATTGCAAAAACAGTTTCGCAGGTAGCGCCGGCGCAGGCAGTAGACGGAAGCTCCGTAAGAGTTGAAATTCCGGCCAAATTCATCAATGACAGAGTAACATTTTTATCTATCATTGAAAATTTAGAAGTTTCTCCGACAATGGAGCCGGCCAAAGTTGTTGTCAATGAAAGAACAGGAACGGTCGTAATCGGGGCTGATGTTAAGCTTCTTCCTGCGGCAGTTGCGCACGGAAACATTACGGTAACCGTTTCCACAACAAACGAGGTTTCGCAGCCGAATGCTTTTGCTAACGGCGCAACCGTCGGGTTTGAAAACGCAGACATCGAGATTAACAAAACTCCCGGAAGCTTAATCAACATGCCGGCTAACAGCAATCTTAATGATTTAGTCCGCGCTCTTAACTCAATCGGAGTTGCGCCGATAGACCTAATCTCAATCTTGCAGGCACTTAAAAAGTCCGGAAGTTTGCAGGCAGAGCTGGTGATTATTTAGCTAGTGACTAGTGAATAGTGACTGGTGAACAGGTAAAGACAAATATGGAAAGAGAAAAGAGAAAGGAGAAAGTGAATAAAATGATAAAAGTGAATAATTCTAATCACTATTCACTAGTCACTATTCACTAACTAACATGGATTTTTCAACACCTACATTAGACATAATAAAAAGCGGATTAAACCACGCACAGACTGTGAATTCTGATCAGGTTCTATATAACAGGATTAAAGAGTCAGGGGACTCAAAAGAACAGCTGCGAAAAGCCGCAACAGAATTTGAGAGTATTTTTATAACAAAAATGCTTTCAGAGATGGATAAAACAGTAGACCGTGAAAACGGACTCTGGGGAAAAGAGACCCAGTATGTTGATACATTTAAATCAATCGTATATCAGCAGCTTGGGCGTGATTTAGCAAACAACCCGAGAACAAGCTTCGGATTTGCAGACCAGATTTACAGGCAGATGGAGAAGTATGTTGGGGAGGAGTGACTAGTGATTAGTGAATAGTGAATAGTGAATAGTAGAATAGGTAGGATAAATCAGAAAGAAAGAAAGAAAGAAAGAAAAAAAAGAAAGACAAACAAATAAATAAATAAATAAATCTATTCACTATTCACTAGTCACTATTCACTAAAAAAGAAAGGACATCAATGTTAACAAGAATAGAAACCAATCCGGTACAACAATTTAGCGCTTTGAGTGCATTCAAATCAAACCAGAATGTACAAAAGCCGGAAGCAGGCGATACAGAAGTCTCAAAGGGAGTCAATACAACTTCTGCAAAGACTCTTCTTGAGAGGATTGACGTTAATGAAGTAAGAGAATGCGCAAAAACAGTAGGCGAATTCAATATTTCAGATGATGACATCAAGTACGGGCTGTTGTACGGTAGAAGTGTTATAGCAGAGTTTTTGTGTTGAATAGTGACTAGTGAATAGTGATTAGTGAATAGGGGGAAATAGTAGAATAAGTAGAATAAGTAGAATAAATAAGAAAGAGAAACAAACAAATAATAAACAAATCTATTCACTATTCACTAGTCACTAATCACTAAAAAAGAGGTAATTATGAAAAAAGTATTAACAATTCTAGCAGTAATAATAATATCTACGACAATGAGTGTTCAGGCAGAGTCATTGTTTACTTTAGGTGCAAGCCAGAATTATGCAGGTGCTCCGCGCTCATTATTCGGCGGGGTTCAAGCAAGACAAATCGGGGATTTGATTTCAATTATTATGGAAGAAAATATTACCGTAAGCGACAATTTGACTTACACCTCCGAAAAATCTTCTAATACAGTTGATACTTTTACATCATTCCTGCGTGACTGGTTCGGACTTTCTTTCCTTAAAGACACGAACGGATTCGGCGGCTCTAATGAAGTTGCTAATTCTGCTGCAGGCGGACGTACAATGAGCTTTGGCGACCAGATTGCAGTACAGGTTGTACAGCAGCTTCCGAACGGAAACCTCGCTGTACAGGGTAAAAAAACTCTTGTTAACGGCAACGAAAGAATGGACTTTATCATAACCGGTGTTGTTGACCCGAGATGGCTTAATGTGGATGGCGAAATATCTTCTCATAATGTTTCTAATCTGCAATTTGCACTCTCAGGCAGAGGCACAATCTCCAGAAATCAGAACGAAGGTATATTTAATAGGTTTATTAAGTATCTGTTCTAAGAGGTGAGAGTGATTAGTGAATAGTGATTAGTGAGTAGAAGAGATAAGTATGACAATATTTAGATAAAATATGTATAAAAACAAACAGAGTGAAAAACAAATCTATTCACTATTCACTAGTCACTATTCACTAATCACTAACTAAAAAGGACCTACAATGAACGACAAACAATTTTTTCAAAACTTAACAGAAATCTTAGACAAAGAGCTTACGGCTTATACAAAGCTCAAGGAGCTTTTTGAAGCCAAAAAGGAAACTCTTAAACATGCCAAGCCAGATGACCTTGGAGTTTTAGATAACCAAATCCTTGCTCTTAACAATGAGATTACAAAACTTAACAATTCGAGAAAAAATTTGGCTTTGGAAAAGTTTGGCGAGGATGCAAATATGAGTCGCTTTATCGAGCTTGCAGAGCAGGTTTTGCCCGAATACGTCAATCCGCTTAAGGACAGAAAAGTAAAGATTTGTAACATTTTTTCCGAATTAGCGTTACTAAATAATCAAAATGTGGAATTACTTAAACATGGCATAATAATGTCTAACAAGATGTTGGAAACAATTATTAATGCCTTTGCTCCTCAAGGATGTAATTACAACGGAGCAGGTAAAACAGACACACATGAGTACGACATGTGGACTATAAACAAAGAAATCTAGGGGTATAACCCGTAGATTAAAAAAGCACTAAATATGAGGTAAAATATGTCAAGCTTATTATCATCTCTAAACATGACAGCAAACACACTTTCGGTAAACGAAAAGGCAATTAGCGTAGTATCGCATAACGTTGCCAACATGAATACCGAAGGCTATCACAAGCAGCGTGTTAATTTTGCAACGCGTAATATTGCAGGCGCTATCGGGAATAACGTAAACAACCAGATACGTGCAAATGGCGGCGTTAAGATAGCAAATGTAATGAGATACAATGACATTTATTTGAGTAATTATTACCGGAGTCAATTATCAGAATACAATAAATTGAACGCCCAGCTTGACGGGTTGGATGATTTAGCAAGTATTCTTGATGATTTAGAAGGAACCGGTATTGATTCTGCTTTATCTGATTTTTATGAAGCAGTAAATAACCTGAATGAATATCCGGCAAGCTCAACTGCCAGAATAAACTTTATAGAATCCGCCAAAACACTCACTTCTATAATGCATACGAAGTACGAACAGCTTGAACAAAATACAACACAGGCTCTTGGTGACGGTGAATCGGAAGAAAGTTTGAAGAATTCAAAAATTTATGTTCAGTATTCCGCACTCAATGACAAACTGGAAGAACTTGCAAGCGTAAACAAAGCTCTTCAGGTAACACAGACCGGAACGTTAGAAGCTAACAATCTTCTTGATAAACGTGATTTAATATTAAACGAAATAGCAGAGTTTACTGATATGTACATTGATGAAAAGCCGAACGGTTCCGTTGATTTATATATCGGAGGAACTGCCGTTGTTCAGGGCGCGGAAGTGACAGGAGAACTTACTATTCAAACAGCTAAAGCATTTTGTGCATCTCAAAACCCGCCAATAAATTATCCTGATGATTGGGACGGTGAAAACGCTGTTATAAGTATTGTAAACCCGCAGGAAGGGGATAAAGTTGTTGTTGCAAACGCAAACAGTATTATAACATCCGGAACTCTGGGCGGTTTGCTTCACTTTGCAACCGATAACGGCGACGGAGAAAACGGAATTAATGCCGGAACAGTTATGAACGGGCTTAATACTCTTGCGCAGACAATTGCAGATGTATTTAATGATTTAAACACAAGAGAAGGCGCATACTGCATTAATCCTGACGACACAGAAACACTTATAGAAACAAATGAAGATAATTTGATTTTTGTAGGCGCAGACGGAACAGGGGATAATATTACCGCAGCTAATATACAGATTAATGCTGATTTATTGACAGAGGACGGATATTGGAATATCTCTTGTGCGTATTTTGACGATCCGGCAAATTTTGATGTGAATGCAGTTGGTAACGCTCAAAATGTTGCAGATATGCTTGCAACAAGAAATCAGGATTTGGCAGCACTGGACGGAAACTCTATTGAAGAGTATTATACCGGGCTTGTCGGCAAAGTTGCTGCCGCAGGCAGTAATCTGCAATCATTATGCGATACACAAGCAGAAGTTGTAGATGCAATCAAAAGCAGAATCAAAGATGCAACCGGCGTAGATTTGAACGAAGAACTGGTGGATTTGGTTAAATATCAAACTGCATATTCAGCAGCAGCTCAGGTATTTAACACTTGTAATGCTTGTCTTGACACATTGATGACACTTGGAGGTTAGTTTTATGGTAGATAGAATTTCAACAAGCGGAAGATATGACAGATTAATGTCAGATGTACAGCAGAGTTTGTACAACTACAACAAAATAACCCAGCAGCTCGCCTCCGGAAACAAACTCACAAGTATTACGGATGACCCGATTGCTGCGGTTAATATACTTAATACCAACCGCCAGTTAGGACAAATAGACACTTTTTCTCAAAATGTTGAGCTTGCAATGTCTGAATTAAGCACGCTGGACGATTTAATGCAGCTTGCAACAGGATATCTATCTCAAGCCTGGGATAAGGCAGTACAAGCTAATAACCAGACATATGGAGAGGACTCTCTTAAAGCCCTGAAAGTCGAGATTGATGAAATAATCAAAACAATGGTTGATTTAGCTAATACGGAATATAACGATAATTATATCTTTGGCGGTGCTAATACTAAAATAATGCCTTATACACTTGATGAAAACGGAAATATTATTTATAACGGTACTCCTTATGACAATCCTGATTATATAAGACAAACCGAAGTAGCGGACGGCGTATTTGAGATTATAAACACAACGGGTGATAAGGTTTTTGGTTACTACGAAGCTGTTCAGGAACAGACTGCTGACGGAAAAAATGTTTTTCTGGATGCTGACGGAAACAGAGTTATTGAAACAGTAGAGGCAGACGGCTCTAAAACATATGCTCTTGAGGACGGAACGGCTTACGCGGGGAATGTTGACGACCTTGAAATTTCTGTGGCTGAAGAAAAATATTCGGGAATTATGGGAACTTTAAAGCTCTTAAGCAACTCTATCCAGATGGTTCTTGACGGGGATACGGAAGCAGGGTATGAACAGATGAATGCAACTCTCGATATGTTTGAAAGCTCTATGAATACGATTACAACAGAGCAGACAAAATTCGGAGGGGTTTATAACAGGCTTGAGATGACTACTTCTACATTAGAAACTAATAATACAAACTTAACCTCATACCTGTCTGAATTAAACGATATAGATATCGCAACCGCAGTAACCGAATGGATGCAGGCACAATATGCTTATCAGGCCAGCCTGCAGGTTACATCGGCCTCTATGGGTATGAGTCTTTTAAATTATCTATAGAATTAATAATCTTGCGCTCCTCACGGATGAAGAGCGCAAGGCTTACCTCAAATAAAATCTACAATTTTAATATACTTACCATTTTTAAGGACATTTTATTGTCCTTTTTTATTTAAATGAACAAGGGGTTTAAAAAATATTTTTTTCGTAATAAACTTCGGACTATTAACTTTTCCCTTACGGACCGGCACCCATCCCGGCCTTGTCTTGGATTTGCTCCACGCTCACAGAGCTTCACCTTTAAGCCTTACGGCCTAGCCGGTTCAGTCTGTTTGCTATCCGGACTCTTCCATTTACCCCTCCCATTTACCCCTCCGTTTGCAAATCCGCTCCCTCAAGGGAAGGCGTGCGGTACAGAGTTTCACTTTTAAGCCTAAAAACTTGGTCGGTTCTGTTTATTTGCTATCCGGACTTTCATATTTACCCCTTTCATTCCCCCCCCGTTTACCCCTCTGATTTACCCCTCCCCGAAATCAAAGATTTCGACCCTCCCACAGGGGGAGGGTAGGCTGTGCGCTTAGCGTAATAAGCCCTCGCCCCTTGTGGGAGAGGGAAGAATTTCAAGTTGAGCTATGGCGAAACTTTGAAATTCGAGAGAGGGGTCTTTTGGGAAAGGGACTAATCAAGGTTTAGAAGTTTATAAGCTGAAAAATCGAAAAATATAAAACCGCATCAGTGCGTTTAGCTTTTTTCATATAATTCAAATATCTTTTTATTATATGTTAAATGATAAATCAGTCTTAAAAATTTCTTACAAATATTATTCAATCCGAACTTTGAATTATATTTTGTAACTTCAAGCTTAATCATTTCATGGTCAACATCCTGATAGCCCCAATAATCCCTATGGCCGCGAGAGTTTCGCAGTTTATTTTTCGGGCCGCTTAAAGTGTATTCCGGCGGATAATCCGTTGTCGGAATATACGGCGAAAGAATATCAGCCCAAAAATGCAGAGAGAAAAAGTGTTGATAAATATTTATATATTTCTCTTTATCAAAATCATTACCGTATTGGAGGTTTACACTTTCATGCAACAAATGCTGCGTTTCTTTGCCGAAATACTTTGCTTCAATAAGTCCGCCGGACGAAATTGCAATAACCTTTTTTATGTCATGTCTTGATATCATTGCGTAAAAATTATCATCAACAATTTTTACATCACCGAGAGATTTCAAATAATCCAAAACAGAATCATCACCGAAAGCTTTCGGATGGCGTTTATACAAAATTCTGTTAAATCCTTTTACGGAATTTTCAAATTCTTGTTTGTGATTAAGAATATTATATATCTCGCCGGTTTCGGGATTTATCAAAGAACGGTCGAAAGGTGTTTGACCCAGAAATAAAACTGCAGGTACTTCCTGTATCTTTTGAGCTTCACGCATTAAATAAAAAGTTTTCAGGTAATTTGCTTGCATATGTATCAATTCTTCAGGAAGTTTATATTCTAAAAGTTTTGTATATATTTCCGCTTTATTACTTGTCACGGAAAATAACTGGTCTTCCAAAAATCTTATCGGAGAAATATACATATCAATATAAGGAATATTTAATTCATCCAGAATATGCAAAATACAAGCATCCATTTCATATGAAATTACAAGCGAATCCTTAAAAACAGCCTCAATATATTGATATGCCTGTTCGTTATACTCTCTGTTATAAAACAAAGCTCCCCAGGCTTCTTTTGTATACGAAATCCCGTAAAACCCGCAAAATTTTACAAAATATCAGACAAGATCACATTGCACGTTATGAATTAGCCGCAAATATTATAAAAGAATTTTTTCCCGATAAAAATATCAACGGTTTGGATATTTTTTGCGGAAACGGTTACGGTTCTTATATTGTTGCCAAAGCTCTGAATAATTTACAAAAAATAACTTCCGTTGACGGAAGCAAAGAAACGATTAATTTTGCTAAAAAGAATTACGGCAGTAAAAAAATAAAATATAAGCATAAACTTTTTCCGTTTAAACTAAATAAAAACTTTTATGATTTTATAATTTCGCTTGAATCTGTTGAACATGTAAAAGATGACAAGGTTTTTATTGAAACTCTTGTGAACGCTTTAAAACCAAACGGAATTTTTATTCTGTCCACTCCAAACGAAGAAAAACAAAGTTTAAAGCTTAATCCCAACAGATTTCATTACAGGCATTACATTACCAAAGAAATGGTAAAACAACTTGAAACTTTCAATTTGAGATTAGTCGCGCTATACGGACAAAATGTTTACAAAATGGATGCCGATGGAAAATATTCAGGCATTCTGTCTCAGAATGAAATGGGATTAGAAAAAGATTCGGACGGACAATTTTGCGTATATATATTGCAAAAAAATGCATAATTAAAGAAAGAATCTGTGATTATTTCCTTTGCAAGATAAAATCCGTAAACAAAATTTGTGATATGATACACGTATGATTAAAAAAGTTTTTATTTTATTAATCAACATTTATCAAAAAATTTCTGCGCATACTCCTCCAAGGTGTCGATTTTATCCTACCTGCTCGGAATATATGAAACAGGCGATTACAAAATACGGAATATTAAAAGGCGGAATGCTCGGAATTAAAAGAATTTGCAGATGTCATCCGCTTAATGAAGGCGGATATGATCCGGTTCCGTAAAATTTAAAAATATTCAACAAAAAAACCGCCCCTTATTCAGAGACGGTTTTTTAAACCTTTTTTCAGTTACTATCTTAATTTAACAGTTACTGATTTTGCTTTTTGAGTATATTCAAGCTTATCTTCTCTGGATAACCAGCCTAAACCCATTTCAGCAAAGTTTTCGTTCAAAGAAAGGTCTTTTTTCATCTTGTTAATAGAAACTTCACCCTTGTTTGAAAGGTAGTTGTAAATCTGACCTGCAGATTCGATGATTTGTTCTTGAATACCTTTTTTTTCTTCTTTAACTCTTGCCATTTTAATCTCCTTCTTAAATAGTGTATCTGTAATTGCTTACCAGATTATTGTAGTAAAAATTTTCTGATTTGGCAAGTGGTTTGAACCCTGTTTGTGATAAAATAGTCTATAAGGAGTATGTTATTAAATTTTATTAAAGTCGATTTTCGAACTAAAGTATTAGTCGAAAAATATCTGGAGCTTATTTCTGAAGGAGTAAAACCCTCGGAAATACTGGTTCTTGTCCAGAATTCCACTTTAAAAAAACAATTTGTAAATAAAATCTTAGAAAATCTGAAAATTAATGCGATTGAAAAATTAAATGTTCATTCATTTTTTTCAATTGTATATAATACACTTGTTGATAATTGGTGTTTTATAGAAAATTCCATTCCCGGGGATAAACGTTTCATTCTCCCGAACCTTGTCGGGCTGGAGGTTTCGCAGTTTTTATTAAAAGATATACTAAAACAAGTTCCGGTAAAAGGTTATAATTCAAAAAAATCTTTGCTGCATCAGATTTTCAGAAGGTATGCTTTAATTGTACAAAATCATTTAACAAATGAGGATGTAAAAGAGCGGTCTAAGATTTTAAAAGAATCGTTTGCAGATGATGCGGAAATTGTTATAAAAAGACTTTTGGGAGTGACTTTAAAATCCAGAAGTTTAGATTATTTGAGACAGACTTTGATATTTAATTATGTTTATAAAAATACGGATTATTTTAAGAATATTAAATATTTGCTTGTTGATGACGCGGATGAAATGACTCCGGTTTGTTTTGATTTTATTACGTATTTAAGACCGCAATTAAAAGATTGGGTAATATGTTTTGACTCGCTCGGTTCATCAAGATGCGGATATTTGAGTGCGGATACTTCGATTGAGTATAAGTTAAAAAAACTTTTTAATGAAGAAGTGATTTCACAAGAATCATGGAACTACCCTCCCCTTGTGGGAGCGGATTTGCGAACGGACTGGAGTAAATATGAAAGTCCGGATAGCGAGCGGATGGAGCCGGCTAAGCCGTATAGGCTTAAAGGCGACACTCCGGGAGCGTGGAGCAAATCCAAGACAGGGTCGAAATCTTTGATTTCGGGGAGGGGTCTGAATGAATATGGAGTAAGTGCGCCTAACAAACAAGAAAATTGTTGGGAATATGGAATAAGTTCTCAAATTAAAAATTTGACCCCTCCCCCCAGCCCCCTCCCACAAGGGGCGGGGGGATGCGCCGGATTTGAAGCAGATACGCAAAGAGAAGGGGGATGCGCGCAAGAATTTTCATCTTTCAGGCAGGGAGAAATTATATTCTCAAACATTCTTGAGAATAAAAAAGAAAGATTGGAAAATTTTACATTAACTTCACTCTCCAAACGTGCTGAAATTCTGGATTACACGGTTGAAAAGATACAAAACTTATTCAAAAAAGATGTTCTTCCGAAAGACATTGCAATCATCACACCGCTTCAAGATGACATGCTGCATTTTGCATTAAAAGAAAACCTGAAATGTAATCTTCTGTTCCTCTCCGGAAGTGAAAAACTCGTTGATAATCCGCTTGTTAAATCGAGTTTGAACATTCTGAAACTCATGCTCAATCTTGAAATTACGGAGATGGATTTAAGAGTAATTCTTGCGGACTTTGCAGGAATCCCGCTAAAATATTGTAATAAAATTTTAGAATACTATAAATTAAATAAAAAACTTCCCGCAGAATCCGAATTCTACAACGAAAAGTACAAAAAATTCCATGACGCGTTTGAAAACGTAAGAAATAAAAACGAAAAACTTTCCAAAAAAGTTTTTGACATGTTCTACAGCGGAATAGATTTTGTCGAAGAGGATAAAATTAACAAATTTAATTTCTTTATAAAACAATTAAAAGATTTTGAAAATGTTTTAGGTGGGGAAAAAGTTATTGAAAGAGCGGAAGATATAATTGTTCAGATTGAAAATTCTATTATTGCGGAAAACCCGAGTACAACTTTAGAAATCGGCGATAATGATTTGGTCGTAGCAACTCCGCAGAAAATTATTGATAACAAGATTTCTACCCGCTATCAATTCTGGCTTGACGTATCACACAGCGACTGGGTAAAAACCGATACAGGGCCTTTATATAATGCATGGGTAATGCAGGCGGATTGGACAAAGGATGAATACACGGTTGAAGATGATATATTCTTATCAAAACAAAAAACTGCAAGAATCTTAAGAAAGCTTCTTCTCTTAGCCGGTGAACATATCTGGGCATGCTCAAGTTTATTTGACCCATCAGGAGTCGAGAATTTAGGCGGAATAGAAGAGTATTTAGCCGGCGGGGGAGATGAACCGGTTGAAGAAAAGAAGGCATTTAGAATAATTCCCCGTGACGACCAAAAGCCAGTATTAGATTACCGGAAAGGCTCGATGGCGATTTCTGCCGTGCCGGGTGCCGGAAAAACCACAATCCTGCTTGCTCTTATAATAAAACTTATGGACAGAGGCGTAAATCCCGAGAATATTTATGTTCTTACCTATATGGATTCTGCTGCAAGGAATTTCAGAGAAAGAATTAAAAACATGTGCCCGAATACAAACAGGCTTCCAAATATCAGTACAATTCACGGACTTGCTCTAAAAATAATAAAAGAAAACTCCAATTTTGAAAGATTAAACCTATCCTCCGATTTTGAAATTTGTGACGACACGCAGAGAATACGGATTATAAAAGCGGTTGGAGGAAAATCTACAAAGACCGAGGTTGAAGAGTTCGACAGAGCCATATCTGTTTTAAAACTGCAGGAAGGAAATATTGATACAAAATCAAGCGATAAGAAAACTGAAAAATTTAAGACATTTTATAAAGAATATCAAGCTGAACTCAGAGAAGCAAATTTGATTGATTATGATGATATTTTAATTATGTCAGTTAAGCTGCTTGAGAATAACCCCGACATTCTTAAATATTACCAAAATCAATGCGAATATATTATAGAAGATGAAGCTCAGGATTCATCAGGCGTACAGCAAAGATTAATTGCGCTTTTGAGCGGAAAACATAAAAACTTAATCCGCTGCGGAGATATTAATCAGGCAATTACGACAACTTTTTCAAACGCTGATGTGGAAGGGTTTAGAGCTTTTATTCATAATGCCGATAAAACTGTAGAAATGAACCATTCCCAGAGATGCACGCAGGAGGTTATGGATTTAGCGAACAAGCTCGTTGATTTTGGGGATAAAATTCTTCCGAAAGCCTTCTTTAAAAGTTATATGCACGGAGTTAGCGGAAAGAATCCGGAGAGTAAGAATGCAATTTATTCCCATGTTTTTGAGAATGTTTTTGCGGAAAGGAATTTTGTATTAAAAGAGATAAAAAATATTCTTACAAAAAATAAAGATTCAACTATCGGAATACTTTTAAGAAATAATTATCAGGTTAACAGCTGGGCAGAATTTATTAATAACGCCGGATTAAAAACTATTACAAGAAATGATTCTTTAAGCCAGAAAGGTGTTTTCAATACGATTTTTTCAATTCTTAAATTTATTCAAAATCCGTATGATAATGAAATTCTTGTATCAACTTATGAAACTCTTTCTGATTTAGGTTTTTATAAACAGCGCTTGCAGCTCGAAATAAGAGCCTCCGAAATTCCGTTTATTCAAAAAGACGGAGATGATATTGAATCACAAGATTTATCGCAATTTTTGTGGGATATGCAGTACTGGCTTAATTCTTCTACGCTTCCTTTAGAAGAACTTGTTATAAAAATAGGATTATTTTATTATACGAGCGATATTGAAAAATCAAATGTTTACTTAATCGCAACACTCGTAAAACGGTTGAATTCGCAAGGGAAATTCGACCTCACGCTCCAGCGTCTGGAAGAGCTATCTAAAAAGCCGACTCTGAGCGGATTCAAATTTTTCTCGGATGAAGAAGACAAAGACGCCATGCGAGGTAAAGTACAAATAATGACACTCCATAAATCCAAAGGCGATGAGTTTGAATATGTTTTTTTGCCGGAGATGGCAGAAAAAAATCTTGCGATAGACATTGAAAAACAAAATCTTAAATCTTCGACACTATTTATGGAAGAAGTAAAATCATTTAATCCGAATTACAAACGCAAATCAGAGCTTGAACTCAGACAGTTTAATTCTGAGGAGAGCTTGAGACTCTTATATGTTGCGATTACACGTGCACAGAAAAAGTTATATATAACGACTTCCGCAAAAGCAAAAGGCTGGGGTAATAAAGAAACAACTCAAGAACCAAGCATTATATTCGGCAGCATATTAAGTAAAAATTAAAAAAACGGCTGTTTTCATTTTTTTCTTTACACTTATTAATAATTTGAAAAGATTTTTTGGTTAGGTTATTATTAATATTGAATAATTGTGCGCGGGGAGTACATGGAAAATAATTATTTTGCACTGTTAGCTAATGATATGAAGAAGTTATGGAGCGGTTTGGACGGAAACCAGAAGCTTGGCATGCTGGCTTTAATCGTCTTAACAATTGTAGCCGCCACTTTTTTCCTGTCCAAAGCTCTTGAGCCCGATTGGGTTGTTTTATATTCTGATTTGAATGAAGTAAGTGCAACAAGCATAGTTGAAGGTTTGAAAAAAAACGGATATAAATATAAAGTCTCGGAAGACCATCATTCAATTTTAGTTCCTTCCAACGTAAGAGACGATATGAGAGTTTTTGTTGCGGAAAATGATTTAATCAAAAACGAGGACAGCGGTTTTGAACTTTTAGACGATATGCAGTTAGGTTCAACCGATTTTAAGAATAAATTAACCCGCCAGAGAATATTTCAGGGCGAATTAACCCGTTCAATCGAAAAAATTGACGGTGTTAAATATGCCCGTGTTCAGCTTGCAGAGCCGGAACGTTCGATTTTTGAAGATAATGACGAAAAACCGACTGCATCCGTAGTTTTAGTTCTCCAGCCGGGATATAAAATCAAAGCTTCTCAGGTAAAAGCAATAAAGAATTTAGTTGCTTATGCAGTTCCGAGAATGACTCCGGAACAAGTTTTCATTACCGACCAGAACGGAAACAGTTTGACAGATGAAACATCCAAAAGCTCAACTGATATGGAAAGTTTTAAAACAAATCTGGAAAAAGAAACGGCTAAAAAAGTTTCGGATGTTCTGGAAAAAATTGTAGGAAAAGGTAACGTATCAGTTCAAGTTAATGCGGATATTGATTTTAATTCGGCCAAAGCTACAATCGAAAGCTATATACCGCTGGAAGGAAAAGGAGAAGGTGTTGTTACAAGCTCGCAGACAGAAGTCGAAACGTATGAAAATCCTAACAACGTACCGAATCCGAATAATGTTAATCAGAGAAATTTAAATTATTCAAAACAGAAAACAGCAATAAATTACAGCGTTTCAAAAGAAGTTAAGCAGGTAGTTTATGCTCCCGGCACGATAAAACGCCTGTCTATTGCCGTTGCTGTTAATAAAATTTTAACCGAAGCGGAAAAAGAAGAACTTAAAAATCTTGTTCTTTCAGCATCAGGCGTTGATTACTCGAGAGGAGACGTAATTTCGGTATCAGGACTTCAGTTTGAAGGCGCAACTATTGATAAAAAAGCACAGGAAGAGTTTGCTAATCAATATCAAAAAGAACAAATGTTCTACTTTATAACATCTTCCGTAATTCCGCTGGTAATTGTATTGATTTTGGGATGTTTTGCTCTTTACATTCTTAAAAACTTTATATCCAAAATGCCGTCTTCACGTAAAATAGAACGCCGTGCGGAAGAAATCGCAGAAACACAAGCGGAAGAAACCGAACCGGAAGAAGAACTGCCGAAGATTGAATTAAGTAAAAAAGAGGTAAAAACGCAGAAAGAACAGAGTATAAATGAATTAAACGAAGCTGTAATGGCAGCACCGGAAGAAGCTGCAAAATTACTGACTTCGTTCATAAGAGATTAGTTAGATGGGCATAGAAGAAATAAAAAAAGCAAAAGAGGAAGCAAAAAAAGCGATAACGCGTCCGAGCCAGAAGGTCGCGGCACTTCTTATTGCTCTGGGCCCGACTACGGCATCCGAAATTCTCAAAAATATCAAAGACGAGGACTTACTCGAACAAATCACACTTGATATTGCAAATCTCGGTAAAATATCCGACGAAGATTTAAACGAAGTATTATTGGAATTCAAAACTGTATTTCAGGCTAAAAACTATGTTGCTCAAGGTGGTGTCGGATATGCTAAACAATTGCTTTCACAAACATACGGCGAGCAGGAAGCTGCTAAAATGCTTGAAAAAGTTAACGCAATGGTTAACACAAACCCGTTTTATTTTCTTAACGAAGCAGACCCTTCCCAGCTAGCAAACACTTTTGCCTCTGAAAACCCGCAGCTCCTGGCATTAATTTTAGCATACTTAAGACCGGAATTATCAGCACAGGTGCTTGCGTTTCTTCCGCCTGATGTTCAGGCTGTTGTATCAATGAGAATTGCGGATATGACTCCTACCAATCCGGAAATATTATCAACAATTGAAGATATTGTAGAGCGCAAATTTTCAGCCCTTCTCGTTCAGGATTTCTCAAATGCAGGCGGGGTAGAGTCTTTAGCTAACATACTTAACTGCTGCGACAGAGGTACTGAAAAGAATATTATGGAATGGCTGGATATCGAAAACCAGAAGATGGCGCAGGAAGTCCGCGATTTGATGTTCGTATTCGAAGATATTATTATCCTCGACGACAGAGCAATTCAGAGACTGCTTCGGGAAATCGATACCAAGCAGCTTGCGCTTGCGCTTAAAGGTACAAAGGATGAGATTAAAGATAAAATCTTTAAGAATATGTCAGAGCGTGCTAAACAAATGCTTACGGATGATATGGAATATCTTGGCCCTGTCCGCGCAAAAGAAGTTCAGGAGGCTCAAACCGGAATTGTTAACGCTATCAGAAATCTTGAAGCAACCGGCGAGATTACTATTACGCGTGCAAGTGTTGAGGATGAATTAATTGAGTAGCAAAAGAATAAAAGGTCAGGAAATTCAGATGGGCGAAAGCTTTGTGCTTCCGGTCGAGCAGACACGGGTTACGCGCCAGCAGGCTAAAGTCCAGCAGATTATTGAAGAAACTGATGCTAAGGCGCAGCAAATTCTTGCAAATGCCGAGAACAAATCTCAAGTCGTAATTCAGACTGCTAATAATGAGGCTGAAAGGATTATTGAAGAAGCCAGAAAAAAAGCCCAAAAAGAGTACGATACAATAAAAAATCAGGCTTATGAAGAAGGATTTAAAAAAGGTGAGCAGGACGGACTTTATAAGTTTCAAAATGACGCTAAAGAGGGCTTGAAGTCGCTGGAGACACTTGCAAGCTCATCATATGAGATGAAAAAAAATATAATCGATTCTGCTTCACGCGATATTGTTGAATTAGTAAGTGTTATAGCTGATAAAGTCTGCCATCAGAAATTCAATAATCAAACTCTTTATAAAATTACGCTGGATGCAATAAAATTGCTTAATGATAAAGAAACAATAACAATTATTGTTAATCCTAAACTTGTTGATAATATAAACAAACTTGTACCGAATTTTAAGAGTGCATTTCCGAAGCTGGAAACACTTAAAATTCTGGAAGATAACTCTCTTTCACCGGACGGAGTCATAGTAGAGACGCCGTCAACCAGACTGGACTCAAGAATTTCAGCACAGATTGCCGAAATTACGGAAAAAATGATAACGGGTACAGAAAATGAGCTGGAACAAAAATAAGTACTTAGAGATTATTAAAAATACTCCGTCGATAAAAGAAATCGGAAAAATTACGGAAATAATAGGGCTTACAATAGAATCGGACGGGCCTAAGTCTTCTATCGGAGATTTGTGCTATATATATAATGATTATAGTGATATACCGACAATGGCGGAAGTTGTGGGATTTAAGCGCGATAAAATACTTCTTATGCCTCTTGCCAATCCGGACGGAATTCAGCCGGGTGCGCTTGTTGTAAATACCGGCAGCGCCATGAAAATAGGAGTAGGAAATCAGCTTATCGGAAGAGTTCTTGACGGCTTAGGACGCCCGATTGATACATTGGGTGATATAAAATTCTCCGAATACCGCTCTACAAGGGCAGATGTAATTAATCCTTTGAAAAGAAAACGAATCGATGAACCGCTTGCTCTCGGAATAAAGTCGGTAGACGGATTTATGACGCTCGGGAAAGGGCAGAGAATGGGAATTTTTGCCGGCTCCGGTGTAGGCAAAAGTACAACTATCGGTATGATGGCAAAAAATACTTCCGCAGATTTAAACGTTATTGCGCTAATCGGCGAGCGCGGACGTGAGGTTAAGGAATTTATTGAAGATATTCTCGGGCCTGAAGGAATGAAACGCTCTATCGTTGTTGCTGCAACCTCTGACCAGCCGTCTCTGGTTAAAATTAAGGCAGCATTTGTTGCTACTTCTATTGCGGAATATTTCAGAGATAAGGGTCTGGATGTTTTATTTATGCTTGACAGTATAACCCGTATTGCAATGGCACAGAGAGAAGTCGGCCTTGCAATCGGCGAACCGCCTGCTACAAGAGGCTATACGCCTTCTGTATTTGCTTTAATGCCAAAACTTATGGAAAGAGCCGGAACAAACGAATTTGGCACAATAACGGGACTTTATACCGTACTTGTTGAGGGTGACGATTTTAACGAACCGATTTCCGATACCGCAAGAAGTATTTTAGACGGGCACATTGTTTTATCAAGAGATTTGGCGCATAAAAACCATTACCCGGCAGTTGATGTTCTTCAATCCCTAAGCCGTGTTATGGGAGATGTTACAACAAAAGAACATAAAGAAGCGGCAGGAAATATCAGGAATTTACTTGCCGTACACAGAAAAAATGAAGACTTGATTAATATCGGAGCATACGTAAAAGGCTCTGACCCATTGTGTGACAAGGCTATTGCACTGATTGACAATATTAATTCATTTCTGAAACAAACTACAGATGAAAAAGTTGAATATCAGGAAACCGTTAATAAATTATTGGAATTAAATCAGCTTGCCGGAAAGTAAAATTGTAACAAAATTGTTACAAAAATTAAAAACAAACGCAATTTTTTGAATTGATTTGTTTTACATAAAATATAAGTGAAAAATAATAAATTAAAGAAAGCAGGTATGTGTATGGAACCGGTTAAAAATGTAGGAACAGCGGATTATGCTATGACAGTCCCGCAAAGTCAGTTACAAAATCAAACGCAAGGATATGAAGATTATTCTTCAATGCCGATGGTTTACGATCCGGCAGTGGAAGAAAAATCAAAATCAGCTTCAAGCAAAACAGGTTTAATTGCTCTGGGAGCAATTCTTCTCGGTTCAATTGCAGCCTTTGGAGGCTATAAATACGGCAAGAGTAAAGCTGCCAAAGACGGAGTAAAAACTCTTTCTGATGATGCAGAAAAAGCTTTTCAGGAGCAAATTGCAAAATTAAAACAGGAAAAAGAAACTTTACAAAAATGTAATGATGAAGCAGTTAAAATTGCGGAAGAAAAAACCGTTCTTAATCCCGGTTTAAGAACACGCTGTGAAAGAATTAAAAAAGCATTAAAACCGGATGGGGAAGATGCAAAAAAAGTTGATGAAAAAGTTGAAAAAGCAACAGATAAAGTAAAAGATAAAGCGGATGATGCGGCAAACGCTGCAGAAGAAACTGCTAAAGACTAATTAGCTCCTGAATATAAATAAAAAAACGGATTCTTAAAAAAGAATCCGTTTTATGTTATTTATTAACAACTTCAAACAAAGCATTAACAACTGCAGGATCCCATTTTACGCCGGCTTCCTGCTTAATAATTGATAAAGCCTTATCCTTGTCCATTGCACTTCTATATGAACGGTCGGAGGTCATAGCGGTATAAGCATCTGCAACCGCAATAATTCTTGAACCGAACGGAATAGAATTTCCTTTCAAACCTTCAGGCTCGCCGCATCCGTCCCAACGTTCTTTATGATAATGTATATACGGAATAACTTCTGAAAGGAAGTTGATATTCATCAAAAGATTAACACCTACATTCGGGTGATTTTGGAGTTTTTCCCACTCTTCTTTTGATAATTTACCTTTATTCGTAAATAAAGATTCCGGTAGTGTAATTTTTCCGATATTCTGCAAAAGTCCTGCATAATATACCAAATCCGTTGTTTTCTCGTTTAACCCGAGCTGTTTACAAAGTTTTTTGGATAAATCTGCGGTATTTTGAGAGTGAGCAACTTTATATTGTCCTTTTTCATCCACAGCTTTCGCTAGTTTTTCAACAAATGCCTGCTGCTGAACTCCCAAATCTCCGATAAGAGCCGTTAACTCCGCACGTTTATGCTGCAATTCTTCCGCAAAAATGGTATCTTCATTTATTAATTCTTCCGTCTCTTCGATAGCTTGCTGTAAGTGTAAAGATGTTCCGAACAATCTTCCGATTGTTTCCAATAATGCCATATAAGGCTTTTTAATTGTTTTTTCCTTATAATTTTCAATTACAATTACGCCTACAATATAAGCATTGTTGTGCATAGGTACAATTGCAAGTGATTTTACGTCATATTCTTTAAGTTCATATTTCGGTATAAAATTATCTGTTTGAGAAACATCTTTAATCTGAACTTTTTCAAGTTCATTAAAAGCTTTCACAACGACGGATTTGTCATCTGCCGCATATCCGAGTTTCTTGGCATAAATATCTTCATCAAAATCCACTGAAGAACCGACAAGACCAAGAACTTTGTTTTCAAGATTTAATCCTTTTGTAAATTCGGGAGTAAGATATATATGACAAGCATCTACATCAAGTATTTGGGTTAAAGTTTTAGCTATGGAATTATAAACCACATATTCATCTTGCGAACTAAAACCAAGAACACATAGAGTATTATTTAAAGAATAAATGGAAATTAATTCTTTGAGCTGTGATTTTAATCGGGTAGTCTTATCCTTGACATCTTTACCGATTTTGCCGGCTAAATCTTCAGAAATTAAATATTCGGATATAAAATCACCCAAATTGAGAGCAAAGATTTCTTCTAACGGATCATCTTCCATCAAATCGATTGAACGACTGAATAAGGATGCGCCTGTTTCTTCTTTATCTGTCATGATATTCCTTCCTACAAAGTTACTCTTCTTATATTATATATAACGGCATAATTTTCAAAAACTTTAATAATTTTTACAAATTTTATACTTTAGTTGTAGAAAAGTTATACTATTTGTCTAAAATAAAGGCATTTAGCGGTTTACAAATCGTAACATTAAACTTGAGGGCAAATCAGAAAACTACTTAAACTCAAATAAAAAATTACGGAAGAAGTTTTCTTCCGCAATCTTCAGTGTGAATAATAATGAAAGGTGTGATTAGTTATGATTTATTGATTCTAATGCTCTCTGAGCGGCTATTGCAACCTGAGGATTGCCGTCAGACTGAGCTAATGTATATAATGCCGTTAATTCTTCTTTGTATTCAGGTCTTTGAATATGTCTTAAAGCATCAATTGCAGCAACCTTTACTCCGGCATTTTGGCTGTATCTTAAAGAATCAACCATTGCTGATGTACCCGGAATATCAGTCATCGGAACAATGTTTCCCGTTTGCTTTTCCACTTCATCCGTATAAATCTTAGCTAAGATTGCCATTGTATAAAGAGCATATTCTTTATTTCTTTCTGCCATTTCCATCGGAGAAAGTTCATTTGCAATTGCCATATCTTGTTCCGTTAATTGGTACGGCAACTGATACGGAGCATTCGGGTTCTTTTGTTCCGCGCTTACTTTTGCCATATAATTTGCAATAATCTTATTTCTTGCCTCTATTTGTGCATCAGTCGGCGGAGCAAGCTCTACAGTATCCTTTTTCGTTATTTCAATCAAACTCCCGAAAACATCTCTTACAATATAGGGGACGGCATTTTCGGGATTATCCAACGAAATCCTTGCAATTTCTTCCATCTGTAAAGCCTGTGTGTCAAAATCTTCACTTGTTAAATTTGAAACAATAAGCGGAATATCAACTTCCGGAACAATATCTTCCGACGGTATAATTTCAGGTTTTTTAATACTTACTTCTTCTGTTTTATCGCTTTTTTCCGTTTCCGTTTTTTCCGCGTCAGCATTATTTTCAACAACAACCCCTTTTTCCGCTTCTGTTGTTGTATAATTCGGGGCCGGAACTTCCGGTTTTGTTTCCTCTTGTTCTACAACCTTGTTTTCTGTTTCGCCTGCCGGCTCTTCTTCAATTGCCTGTTCAGTTACGGCTTTATTTTCTTCAACTGCCGCAGTTTCAGCTTCTGCTTCTGTTTCAGCCTCCGGTTTTACTTTAACTTCTTCTTGAACCTCTTCTTCAACTTCATCCGGCTGATTTATTGCTGAACTTTCAATCTCGAGTTCGTTTTCCATCTTCGGTAATATAACATTTGTTGTATGATAAGTAACAAAACCTTTAGGCAATTGTATCTGTTGAAGATTGGCCCTATCGTATGTTACAGGTCCTTCCGCAACCGGATAATCATAGATTTTCTTGGATTCCGGATTAACGACAGGATTGTCAATATCAATACTTACGGCATTATATATACCGTTATCGTTTGTATATGTATTTATATTATTGCTTGCATTTACTTCCGGCTTTTTTATATTAATCTTTACAGCATTATAAGTGGGTTGAGTAACATTGTTGTCTACAGCTTGAACCATATTTATTCCTTTCAAAAACTATTCATATCGTTATAATACATGTAAAGAATAAAAATTGCTTTTTTTAAAAAACAATTTTACAAATATTTACAAAATATTGCCGGGTAGATTCAAAAAGCACCCACCCCAGCCCTCCCTCATAAGGGAGGGGGACTTGCGCACGCCGAACGTGCAGCACCCCTTCCCTTGAGGGAGCGGATTTGCGGACGGAGGGGTAAATGGAAGGGGTAAATGGGAGGGGTAAATGAGAGGGGTAAATATGAAAGTCCGGATAGCGAACAGACTGAACCGGTTAAGCCGTAAGGCTTAAAGGTGAAGCTCTGTGAGCGTGGAGCAAAT
>CALUPN010000030.1 GCA_944322625.1 Candidatus Gastranaerophilales bacterium
ACCAGCTTATATATTAACGCGAAGTCTGACTCTTTCGTGAAACTACCAGACTTACGGATTTTAAACCAGGATTTAATTTGGGTAAATCGTCTCAAAAAACGCAATATTTAGTCATTTTTCTTTACTAAAAAAGAAAAAGTAACCAAAAAGAAAAGAATACACTGTCGTCAGACATTTTGTAAAATTACCGGCTTATATATTAACGCGAAGTCTGACTCAAAGGTTTTATTTTAAGCTTGAAGTTATTATGCTTTGTTATTTATTTTTACAAAAAAGTTGTAGGTTAGGTGAAACCCAACAATAAATTGGATTTAATTAAACTATAAAACTTCTTTGGTTTAGATTTTAGCAGTATTTGTTGGGTTTCACCCAACCTACAAAGCTGAACTACCGAATTTAAGTACAAAATTAGCGCTTTTGCAGATTTTTATTTATAATTAATCTGTAATTAAGCCCGACATAATTAAGATTTGTTACAAAAAACAAAATTTCAGGCAATTTTTTATTTTACGTGTTTTATATAGAATGTAAGAAAAGTGTAAGGAAGTTGTATGACTATTCAAGCAATCAGTAATAAACCGATAGAAACAAAACCTGCATTTAAAGGCAGTTATAAGAAAAATGAACAGGGAAATTTATATTATCATACAAATTCCGCAATAAAAATCGGCGGTTTTATGGCCGGAATTTCCGCTGTCGGTTCATTAATTGAATTGAGTTCAGATAGCTTCTTGAATAATACTTATAACAAACTGCTGAAGGAAAGCAAACCGGCAACGGCATATAAAAGTAAAAAAACATCAATCATAATACGTGGCTTGATTTCCATCGCCATTAATCTCGGCTGCGCAGCTTTTATTGACTACAAACGCAACCAAAAAGCAAAAGAAACAGTCGATTACGTCAAACAAACCGGTACAAAAAATGCACTGAACAATCGTAATGACATCAGCATTTCAAACAGAGGCAGAGCATACTATGACTCCAATACAGGTTCAAAATATGGCGCTTGGCTCGGTGCAGGTGCTGGAATAATTAGCAGCATTGCCACATATATTACAGAAAATAACAGTATTAAACAATTGGAAAAACAAGGAAAGAAAATTCCTGATGAAATCAAAAAGCTTCAAAAAAGCAGCATGGCAATCGGTACTATAGTAAGCATTGGAATTTCAGCTCTCGGCGGCTGGCTTTTAGGCAAATGGTCAGACCATATTGCAAACAAAGATGCCCAAAAACATGCATAACATTAATGTCTAGTAGTATTTGTTGGGTTTCACCCAACCTACGAAGCTACACAAGGTGTAGTCGTTATTTATTTTAGTTTAAAATTCCTTTACAAATCAATATCCGACTCTTTTATCGGAGCACCAATTACACGCTCAAGTTCGGCCGCATTAATATTGTAATTCAGAAGGTTGTTATAATAATCAAGCTGAGCGTTTAAGTATGTATTTTCAGAGTCCTTAAACTCGATTGCGTCGCCTAAACCTACCTGATATCTTCTAAATGCAAGGTATTGCCGTTCTTTTGCCTGCTGGAGAGCAAGTTTTGCAACATCTAAACTGTCATGGGAATTTAGAAGGTTTATATAAGCACTTTTTACTTCCAAATAAACATTCTGTTTCTGCTGTTCATAATCCGCTACATATTTTTGATAAGTTGCCTTAGCTTCATCAACCTGTTTTTTCAAAAGCATTACATTCATAGCCGTATAATTCAACTGAACCCCGAACTGGTAGCCGTAATCGTTATCAATCTGGCGTCCGCCGTGGTCATAAGACGCAAACCCGCTTATATCAGGAGTGAATGCTCTTTTTGCCGCACGGACATTTAATTCAGCAGCATCCATGGCTTTCTTAGCGGATAATAGCGCCGGACGTGATTCCTGCGCAGTCTTTAGAAGGTCGGGAAAATTCACGTCATATTTTTTGTTATTCATCTTATCTTTTAAAATTACATTCTCCAATTCGGGAATACCAACGGCATTTGCAAGCTCAACTGCTGCGAGTTCAAGCGTATTTTTTGCTCTAATCAAATTAACTTTGGCATTTCCAAGGTTATATTCTGCCGTTGTAACATCGATTTTTGCCTTTTTCCCGATTTCATAATAAGCTTTTGCCTGCTTTAGCTGGAGTTCAAAATCCTTAACCGTTTCTTCATAAACAGCCTTCTGGATTTCTGCAAAAACCATATTATAATAAGCAACTTTTACGTTATAAATAACTGTTTCAATATTCGATTCTGCGTCATATCGCGATGCTTCGTAATTCCTTTTTGCCATATCAGCGCTTGCTTTGGTTTTCCCGAAATCAAAGAAAAGCATATTAGCTGAAAGTGTCGGCATATAAAACATGTTATATCTTTGAACCATCATTCTTGACATATTTGCAGGCATTGTTGACATAAGCATATCATTTCTGGAATAGCTTACACCTGCGCCGATTGTCGGGAAGTAATTTGACCATGCCTGTCCTATTCTTGTCTTATAAATCTCTGAATTGCTTATTGCAGACATAATTGTCGGATGGTGCGTGATTGCAAGCTTAATACAGTCACTTAAAGTCACTTCGCCGTTCATTTGGGTATATTCAATCTGGCTGTTAATTTCTGGGAACTTTGTCTCATACATTCCTTTTGCTTCTTTAGATGATTCCCTTTTAACCTGCTCATTTGCCTTATTTTTCTTCCGTTCTGCCCGTTTGCTGACTTTTTTTGCCTTTTCCGGCTTAACGATTTCTATTTTATCTTCATTTTTTACTTTTTCTTTTTTTGTACGGGCAAGAACCGCATTTGTAGAAACAGAAAGAATTGAACATATTAATAATAAATTTAAAACCTTTTTCATCTTATATCTCCAAATCTTTTTCCGTAATTTCTTTTGTCGGGAATTTATCGACAAATTCCTGAACTATAACATAGAATGCCGGAGTAAGCGCCGCACCTAATGTTGCAGCCGCAATCATACCGCCGAATACTGTTGAGCCTACGGATATTCTTGAATTAGCACCGGCGCCGTGTGCAAATAACATCGGAAGAACACCGATAATAAATGCCAATTCCGTCATCATAATTGCTCTGAACCTCAAATGAGCCGCCTTAATTGCCGCATCTTTAACCGAAAGTCCGTATTTCTCGTGTTCTTCTTTAGCAAACTCGACAATAAGTATTGACTGTTTAGCCGCAAGCCCGACTAATGTAATCATACCAACCTGCGAATAAATATCGAACGATTGGTTAAGCATAAGCTGGAATATTAAAGCCCCCAGAGCAGCTACAGGCGAAATTAAAAGTACCGCAATCGGAATTGTATAGCTTTCATATAAAGCGACAAGGAACAAGTACACAAACACAAGCGCCATTGCAATAATCATAGCAGTTTGCCCCGATGCTTCACGCTCCTGGGCTGATGTACCGGACCAATCATAGGCAATATCCGCCGGAAGAACCTCTTTTGCAACATCTTCCATAGCGTTCATAGCGTCGCCCGAGCTTTTTCCCGTAGCCTGCTGACCCTGAATTTGTACGGATTTATACTGGTTATATCTTGTAATTGACGCTGTACCGATTGCCTGTCTTAGTTTGATTATAGACATAACAGGAACCATTACGCCGTTATTGTTTTTAACATAAATCCCCGATAAATCGGTCGCTTTATCTCTAAACTTGCTCTCTGCCTGCAATTGAACCTTAAATACTCTGTCATATTTGTTAAAGTCGTTAACGTAATAAGTCCCGAGCATAGAAGAAAGTGTTGAATACAATTCCTGCAGGTCGACATTCTGTGCAAGAGCCTTTTCGTAATCAATATCAACAATATATTGAGGAACATTTGCCTGGAATGAAGTGTAAACACTTGATAAAGACGGATTTTGATTAGCCGCTGCAATAAGTTTATTTGCCCACACTTCCAGCTCCTGCGGAGTATAAGTACCTTTAGAAAGCATCTGGAATTCAAAACCGCCCATCATACTCATACCCATAATAGCGGGGGGCGAGAATGATACGATAGAGGCTTCTTTTATCGTAGAAGCAGCAGCCCTGACTTTATTCAGGATTGCAACGTGTGACATATCTGTAGCCTGTCCTTTGAATTTTCTTACAATCCATTCAAAAACACCTACATTTCTGTCTGCATATTCATCCAGCTGAATAATAATCGTAGATTGGTTTGTTGCACCGTTACCGCCAAATACGGTTAATTTTTCAGCGTTAACCCCGTCTATATTTTTAATTAAGTCCGTAAATTTTCTTGAAACCTCTTCGGTTCTGGTTAAAGACGCTCCGTCAGGAAGCGTAATCTGCGCAAGCAAGACCCCCTGATCTTCATCAGGAATAAAACCTGTAGAAATCGTTTTAAAGCATAAAAGAGTTAAAAGAATTATTCCCGCATAAAGGATTATTACAAGCTTTTTATCGTAAACAAACTTTTTAACATATTCCATATAAAAGTTTTCAAGCTTTGCAAACATTTCATTGAAATCTTTTACCAGAATATCGGCTTTTTGTCCGATTTTAACCATAATCGGATGTTTTTCTTTCAATTTGTCATGATTTTGGCCTAAGAAATGCGAACACATAGCAGGCGAAAGAGTAAGTGCGCAAACAGCAGACAGTGCGATTGATACCGCAATACAAACGGCAAACTGTTTATACATAACCCCTGTCATACCGCCCATAAATATAATAGGCACAAATACCGCCATCAAAACAAGCGCCATTGCAACAAGCGCAAACCCTACTTCCTGCATAGTAAGCTGGGTTGCAATAACAGCGGATTTTCCTTCATCAATATGCCTTTTTACGTTTTCAATAACAACAATAGCGTCATCGACTACGACCGCAACCGCAAGAACCATCGCAAAGAGGGTTAGGAGGTTAATCGACATCCCGAACGCTTTCAGGACAAAGAATGTACCAATTAAAGAAACCGGAATAGTAACGCACGGAACAAGAGTTGCCATAGCATCCCCTAAGAAGAGGAAGATAATAAGAACAACGATTAAGCCTGTAAGAAGGATTGTAAACTCAACTTCTTTCATTGATTCATGAATATAATCGGCATCGTCTTTTACATACAAAATCTTGATACCATTGGTCAGCTGCGCATTTAATTCATCAACTTTTTCTTTAACCGCTTTTGAAAGGTTGATAACGTTAGCGTCAGGAAGCTGTGAAATTATAACAACCGCAGAAGGCTTACCATTAACCAAACCTAAGTTTGAATAAGATTCAGCCCCCAGCTCAACCCTTGCAATATCTTTAATTCTAACGTTTGAGCCGTCCATATTAGAGCGGATAATAATATTTTCAAACTGTTCTACTTCATCAAGACGCCCCTGTGTTTTTAAAGTCAACTGCAAAGCGTTCTTCTCATCAGTAGGGAGCTGGCCTAAAGCGCCTGCCGTAACCTGCGTATTTTGAGTAGAAATTGCGTTCTTAACTTCGCTTGTTGAAATACCTAAGCCTGCCATTTTTTCAGGGTCAAGCCAAATTCTCATAGAATAGTTGCCGCCGCCGTAAACTTCGACATCAGCAACACCTTCAACACGTTTAAGTTCATCTTTAATATATATAGACCCGTAGTTTGTTAAATCCAATTGTGTCCAGTTTCCCGACTCCGGGTAAAGCGTAAGAATAATAGCGCCGGAACCTGATGTCCTGCTTATTGCCGTAACCCCTGTTCTCTGAACATCTTCAGGTAACTGTGACTGAACCTGCTGAATTCTGTTCTGTACATTCATCAGGTTAATGTTCTTATCGGAGCCGACTTTAAAATAGAGGGTTAAAGAATAGCTCCCGTCATAAGAGGTTGAAGTCATATAGGTTAAATCTTCAACACCGTTAAGTTTATTTTCCAAAACAGTAGCAACAGAGGATTCGATAACCTCGGCACTTGCACCCTGATAGTTAGCAGAAACCCTCACCTGCGGAGGGGTTACATCAGGATAACTTTCCTGTTTCAAAGTGAGCATGGAAATTAAGCCCAAAATCACTATACATACTGATATTACTAATGCAAATCTGGGTTTTCTTATAAAAAAGAATAACTTTTCTTTATCAAATATCTGTTTCATTAATCTTCTTCACTTTTTGCTACTACTTTTAACTTCTGGCCTTCGGTTGTAATATTCTGGATACCTGAAACAACGATTGTATCGTTAATGTCAAGCCCGCCTTCTACAATCCAGTTGCTGTTTATATCATCAGAAACTTCAATATTTTTCCTTACAGCCTTATTATCTTTAACCGCCCAGACATAATACCCGCTCATAGCATCACCCTTAGCGCATGCCTGCGGAACGGTCATATATTCAACAAGCCTCGGAGCAATCAATTTAACCTTCATATAAGCTCCTGGAACAAGCCAGCATCTTGAGTTATCAAATGAAGCACGCATTGTTACAGAACCGGAGTCTTTATCAATCTTGTTATCAACAAAATTAATGGTGCCGGTCTTATCGTACCAGCTTCCGTCTCCGAACTGGACTTTTACTTCAACATCTTTAAACTTATCACTAGCTCTCAATAGTTTAACAAAATCATCGGTTTTCAAGCTGAAAGTAACATAAACAGGAGAAACACTTGCTACGTTAACAAGTGATCCTGAGGATGCTGTTACATAGTTGCCTTCCGTTATATTAACTTTCCCTATTCTTCCGTCAATAGGTGATTTTATGGTTGTGTAACCTAAGTTTACCCTTGCAAGTTCAAGCTGTTGAACCGCCGCATCTAATAATGCCTTGTTCTGGTTTCTCGCAGCCAGGCTTGAATCCACATCGGAACGGCTGATTAAATCTTCCTTAACAAGCGCATTTGCCCTGTTCCATTCCTGCTGGGCGTTTGTATATAAGGCTCTATATTGGTTAACGGAAGCCTGTGCGTTGTTTACATTAAGCTGATATTCTCTCGGGTCGATTTGAAAGAGGAGCTGGCCTTTTTTTACAAAATCGCCTTCTTTAAAATATTTTTTCTGCAAAAACCCCGAAACTCTTGCAATCACGTCAATTGAATACTGCGCTTCAACTCTTCCCGTAGCTTCAGCTGAAACATTAACTTTCTCTATATGCGGATTATCAACCTCAACCTCCTTAGGTCGCATCATTGCCTGTTTTTGAATAAACCCGCCTATAGCTCCTGCTGTTTTATTATAAAAAATCGGCACAATTATTATAAGAAGTATAATTATACCAACTTGTCTGCGTGTAAAATTTATTTTCATATTTCCCTCTCTCCAACCATAACGGTAGAATTTTCTACCATTATATCTTTATTAAAGCCATTATGTCAATGAACCCTTGTTTTTATCAACCATATAGAGTACAATTATTTTGATGAGTAATAATACTGAATTAAATTTTGAAGAGAGTATAACTTTTCAAATCGATTACACTTCAAATTTTAACAAATCTTTTCGCAGGAGATTCAGCACTGCATATATTGATGCGGAACTTTTACCTGACGAATTTGCAATAATATTTTTTCTTGCAAAAGATCCTGACATTTCTCAAACTACCATTGCAAAATATCTGTTTAAAGGCAAAGCTCACGTAGGGAAAATCCTTAAAGAAATGGAACAGAAAGGATTAATAAAACGAGAAAGCTCAGGTCATTCATCACCCGCTAAAATAATTTTACTTAATAAAGCTAAAAAAATTTATAAAAAAGGCCTGAAAGAAGTCGATATACTTGAAGAAAAATATAAACAAGAGTTTACGAAAGAAGAGCATATGCAATTTCTTAACTATCTTAAACGTTACCGCAGTCTTCTAAGCTCCTTTGTTGAAGTCAACTTAAAGTAAACCCGCATACGTAATTAACCCGCTAAATTTTACCCTGCACATTCTTCCGTTTTAGTTTTATTCATCGGATTCCAGCTGTCATTTAAATTATTTTTAATCAGGTTTTTATAATACCCCTCCTTAAAATCCAGCATATCCATCTGCTTTTTAAGTTCTTCCATTTGTCTGCAAGCTTTTTCTTTTGTATGTTTAATGATTTTATAGCGTTCATTTATTGTAGAATCGCCGATTATGCATAAATCAATATAACGTTTAATTAATTTATTTTCAGTACCTACATAGCGCAGACACTTAACTATTTTTACCCATTCCAAATCTTCTTCCGAGAATTGTCTTATATTATTTTTATTTCTCGTAATAAAAGGGAAAAAACCGCTCTTTGCCCAAAACCGCAGTGTGTGCTCCGAAACATCCATCCTTTCGGCAACTTCTTTTATTGTATACATAATAACTCCTTAAACCGGCAAAACTATATTAACACAAAATCTGATAATTTATAATATCAATTACTATTTTCCGACAAACAAATCGGAAATAATTTTATATGCCATAAAAATTCCTGCTGTAGAAGCGACAAAAGGAGTTGAAGCGGGAATAATTTTATTAAATTCGAACTCTTCGCCGGATTTTGTAATAATTTTTTCCGTTTCGCTGATTTTTTCCCGGACGAAAGGTTTTTCATCACTTGCTACAACCGTTATTCCTCTCTCTATCCCCAGCTTCTTCAACTGATAAAGAATATTGGAAACAAAAGGAGCCTTTTTATCTTTGATTTCCGAAATATCCGCAATATATAACTTAGTCGGATTAATTCTGTTGCCTGCTCCCATTGAAGAAATTACAGGAATTTTATTCTCATAACAGTGTTTCAAAAGATTGATTTTTGAACGCATAGAATCAATTGCATCCGCAACATAATCTACATTGGAAAAATCAAACTCATCTGTATAAAAATCATTTACAATATTGAGTTTGATATTTTGATTTATATCACCTAAACGCTCTCTGAATAAATCCGCTTTATACATTCCGAGCGTAGAATGCAGCGCAACAACTTGTCTGTTGATATTAGACTCTGAAACTTTATCAAAATCTATGAGAGTTAATTCTCCGACCCCGCACCTTGCAAGAGTTTCCGCACAAAAACCGCCGACACCGCCTAAACCGAATACAGCAATACGGGAAGATGAAATCTTCTTTTGAACTTCTTCTCCCCAGTACATAATATTTCTTGAAAAAGTTTCATCCATCTATTTTACGATACCAAAACCCAAAAGAAATACACAAATTACAAAAACGAGAGCAACAATTCCCGTTAATTTGTTTAAGCCTTTTTCTGCACTCTTCTGCGAAGAAAAAATTTGAGCAGCGCTGCCTATTCCCGCAATGCCGTCACCTTTGGGCGAATGCATAAGTATTAAAACAATTAATAATAACGATGATAAAACCTGTATAGTCCAAACCAATGTTAACATTTAGTCTCCTTTTTTATAAAATGAGCCCGCTTAGAGTTTAATTTGATATTATCAAATGTATAAAGTCTAGCCGGCCTTTTTGAAGATGATTTTGAAAACTCGTTTAGTTCTCTCAAACCCTCCGTAGTAATAACTTTTTTTCTGAAATTTCTTTTATCAAGCTTTTTCTGCATAATCATTTCATAAGCTTTTTGCATTTCAGTTAACGTAAATTTTTCATTCAATAATTGATAAGCAACCGGACACATTTCCAAACGCTCTCTTGTGCGTTTAAGCGAATATTCAATAATTTCTTTGTGGTCAAACGCAAGAGGCGGCAGATCAAAAACTTTATGCCAAGCCAGATCCGGAGTTGTTACAACGTTCAAATCCTCAGCTCTGATAAGTGCAAAATACGCACAAGTTATAACTCTTGATACAGGATGCCTCAATGGATCTCCAAAGGTATAAAGCTGCTCCAGATAAATATTATCTACATTTGTTTTTTCCTTAAGAACCCGCATCGCAGCTTCGTCAAGATTTTCCGACATTCTCACATAACCGCCCGGGATTGCCCACTTGTCTTTAAAAGGTTCATTATTACGTTTAACAAGAAGCACTTGCAGGGCATCATCTTTCATAGTCAAGATTACAATGTCTACTGTAATTTCGTGTGTTTTTATTTCGTTAAACATTTTTCACCTCAAGTATTATTGTATTATAAAGATTAAAAAAATGTAACAAAACAAACTGAATTTTGTTACATTTTTTTGTATTTGCCTTTTAAGTATTCAATCATACATATATGCAATGCTGTAAATGCTGCAGTTATATATGCAAAAGGTTTATGCATCTTTCTGATTTTTTTATCTTTGCTAATCCCTGACAATACCGAAAGCCCAAGTCCGATTGTTGCGGCATAACCGGTTGTTTTAGGGCTAAAAACTCTGTTGTGCGTTACGGGCTGTGTTTTCATACCTGAAAAATAACATAAAAACTTCAAAACAACAATATCTTATACGGTGAAAGTTTTTCATTATTCTTTTGATGCGGATTATTTTTCAAATAATTTTTTAAGACCTTTCTTGCATCTAAATATTCATTCTTCTTTATATAAATATTAGCCAGATTAATCGCATAATCAATATTTTCAGGTGCAATTCGAATAAGATACCGGTACTCTTCAACAGCCTTCTTTTTATCAAATTTCTTATTAATCTCCGCTGTTAAAAAATGCAGTTCTTCCGAATTTTTAATCTTAAGAGCTTTATTGGCGTACTCCAGAGCAATTTCCGTATGATCAATATAATAATAAGATACTGCCAAATTATAATACACAATATATCTTATATCATCCGTATCTGCAAGGGTTAAGGCTTTTTCGAGAGCTTTTATCGCCCGGGCATACTGCTTTCTTGCAACAAAACTTTCCGCCAAATCAATATACCCCCCGGGAAGCGTCGGAGCATGACAGATATAATGTTTTGCCTCACGCGCTTTTGAATTACTCACTTCCGTTTCATCTCCTAATACCAGATACGGAAGATATTCTCCCTGTAACTCCCCTTTATTTGTTATATCCGGCTTTATCTTATACAAAAGCCTCATTGTATTAATATCCGCATCCGTAAGTTCACGCCTGGAATCCTGCGATACGGTTTTGGGAGTTTGCGCAAGATACATTATATTACCGCTGTCATAACTGTGCCCCATAAATCCGAGAGCGTGAAAAATTTCATGAAGGGCGGTATTATAAATTTGATTTCGCGAAAACTTATTTCCATCCGGATCCTGAATATAAAATTTTATATTCATACTCTCAAGGAGGTTTAAATTTATATTTGGAGTAGTATATGCAACGACATATTTTTTCCCGTAATCAATATCTTCCGCCTTATTAGCCTGAAAGTTTATAATTATATCTGCATTTTCATCGGCTGTTTCGCTAAATAAAACCGAACCCGCCTTCTCCCAGGTTTCAAACGCATTTTTAATCTCTTCGGTATATTCCGGAGGAACATCAGAAGCATTTTTAAATACATACGTTACGGGGAATTTACTCCACCTTACTATTTTTTGATTATAAGGAGCTTGTTTTATATAATTTGACGGATATTTTCTGTATATTTCCCGCCTTAAATCGTTAAGAAAATATTTTGTTTTTACCGACGCAGCATCCGCGGTTTTATCTTCGGCTATCTTAACAAGCTTTTCCTGAGAGCTTAGCGTCAGAGGAGAATTTATAATAGAATTTACATACATCTCTCTTAAACTTGCGTCTTTATAACCAAGGGCAAAAGATTTTTCATAATATTTTTGCGCAATTACAATATTATTATGCTTATAATAACAATTTCCTATTCGAGCATAAATTTCACCGGCATTTGTTCTGAAAAACAACGCTGCCGCAACTGATATAAACAAAGCCGAATACAAAAATATTCTATATCTTTTCATAACCTCTTCAAATCAAACAACTGCTTTTAATATTCTAACATTTATTACAAATTTGTGTAAATAACCCTTAAACAATTTTCTGAATAAATAACGGGCCGGAGAAATTCTCCGGCCCAAATAAAACAAATTTTATATACAATACTACCCTCGTTTTACAACCGTAGCAATCAATTCGCCATAGCTGTTAAAACAACCGTTCGTTTCTTTGATTTCATAAGTCACTTCGCTATCTTCCGCCTTTTCTTTTCTGGCAAAAGCCTCTGCGCTATCCAAATCTTTAAATTCTCCGGCCATATCCGGTTCAAAATATGAAGGCTTGTCAATATAAACCTGATACATAATACTTTCCTCCTTAACTTCACTCTACGTCGGATAAAAATTTTAGTCAAGCATAAACATATTAATAAACAATAAAGAAATCAGAAAAACGCATGTATAAATATTAAAGGTACTAAACATCATTTATCAAACATTTGAGCATATTTTACCAGTGCATTATAAACTTCCGGTAAAATTTTACCTTCACGAACTTCTTTATAAAGAATCAAGAGTGCCTCAAGACGGCTTAACTTTTTTCTGTAAACCCTTGCCTCTCTCAAAGCACTATACTTATCGGAAACAGACACAATTTGAATACCTACGGCTGAATTCACCTTTTCTCCGTTAAGATCCGGATACCCGGAATGTTTCAAATTTTGATGATGGTACTTCACAAGCTCAAGAGTTTGCGCAGAAATATTCTGAGTTTTTAAAAGCTCATAACCAAGAGTTGAATGTATATTCATGATTTCACGCTCTTTGCAATTTAACTTTGCCGGCTTATAAAGAATTTTTGACGGGATTAAAACTTTTCCCAAATCGTGAAGCATTGAAGCCTCTTTAAGCACCGTTTTATCAATACCCTGACGCAAATTCTCAGATAATATCGAATAAATGCCAAGTGCAACATTACAAGTTTCATTCATATGACCGCCGGATAACTCTTTTAAAGTCTTAGTATGAATTTCAGGTTTTATTTTGTACTGTTTCAATAAATTCTTTATTGCAGGATTAAGAGCCATCATATTTTTAAGAAGATATTTTTGAATTTTTTCATCCTTGCCGGTCTTAAGGAAAGTTTTTCCTTCTTCATCCGAACATACAAAATAGCTGTTGCTGTTAATCTGGACAGCACCTTTCAATTTTACTCTCTTCTCTTTTCGGGGAAATTTATTTAAAATCATAATTCTTATTTTAATTAAACGCTTAACATAAGTTTACAATAATAGTTACGTTTTTGCAACTGAAAAAACAACTTCATTTTGAAAGCAGGAAAATCTGGATAAAAAATTCACACTGCTTTTAAGCTCCCCGACCGGCTATTTTAAAAATTTATTAATCCGTTATTCTTATAAATACTAAAGGAGAAATCATATGACCGAAAAAAGATTTTTGAGCTTCGTACTTACAGAAGGCATATTACTTACCGGACTTGGTATTACAATGCTCTTACTGCCCAAGTTAACAACAATAACATTCGGACTTTTACTTTGCCTTGCATTTATTACTTACGGAGGGTATAAAATCATAAATGCATTTATGACACGAAATTACTCAAGACATTTTCTTTTAAATATAATAATCGGCGCATTATTATTGCTAATCGGAATTTTTTTGTTTTCGGCTCCTGTTTTCAGCCTAATTTTGATTACGAGTATAATCGGAATATATTTTCTTTTGGAAAGCATTTCATCCACAGCTTTTGCTATACAAAACAAAAATACTTTATACTTTTGGTGGGCAGATATTATTGTCGGAATTCTGCAATTTTTACTTGGACTTATAATCCTGGTCGCCCTGCCTTCTACAGCACTCTGGGTAATAGGAGTTCTTGTCGGTATAAACTTTCTGATTGCGGGAATGATTATGATTAGTATGTATATTGCAACCAAATATATTTATAACTGATATTTACAAAGCCTGCCCGGAAAGTTTATTAAAGTTATCAAGATAAGTTTTGGCAAGTTTCGGTTTATTAAGCTGTTTATAAACATATGCAAGATTATAATGAAATTCCGGCACGTCAGATTTATACATAATAGCTTTATTGAGATTTGTTTTAGCCTTTTTTAAATCACCGATTTTTATATAAGTACAAGCCATATTATAAAAAATATAAGGATTTTCCTTGTTAACGGAAGAAGCCTTTTTATAATTTTTAATTGCAAGATAATACTGCCCGTTATCAACATAGTTATTTGCCAGATTGTAATAAGCTTTATAACATTTAGCGTCAGTTACTATTGCTTTTTGATACATAAATAAAGCATTATCTCTTTCGCCTTTATCATCAAGAATATTACCCAACAATAGCCAATCCTGTGCAGAGCGTTTGTCTTCAGGTATCTGCAAAATTAAATCCATCGTTTTTTGATAGTTATTATCGCTGTAAAAAGCCGTAGCTTGTTTCGACAAATCATCCGCCGCAAATACAACAGAACACATCAGCATCAAAAATAAAATAATCCCGAATCTTCTCATACATAAATTATACAAAAAATCGGAAAGATTATCAAACACCGTTATTGCATATTAAAAAGATAAAAACTACACTTTTTCAAGCTCATTCTCTTTTTTGATTCCAAAATCTTTTTGGAAACTGACATTATGCCTGATTTTTATCATAGTATTGGTTTTCAGCTTCTTCATCTTAATAAATTCAGCCATTTTATTATAATCAAAAGAATTTTCCCATTTTGCAATAACAACAGTTGCAACACAGTTTCCGATTAAGTTAACCGTAGTTCTGCCCATATCTAAGATTTGATCAATACCTAAAAGAACGGCAACCCCTATGATAGGAATATTAAAGCTGGTAAGAGTCCCTGCAAGAACAATCAAAGAAGCTCTCGGAACCCCGGCAACCCCTTTACTTGTAAGCATCAGTGCAAACATAATGACTAGCTGTTGTTCAAAAGAAAGATGAATTCCCACAAGCTGAGTGGAAAAAATTACTGCCATCGCAAGATATAAAGTCGAACCGTCAAGATTAAACGTATATCCCGTCGGCATAACAAATCCCACTATGGATTTCGGAACCCCGAATTTTTCCATTATGGCCATTGCTTTAGGCAGCGCCGCCTCCGAACTCGCAGTCGTAAAAGTTAAGAGCGCAGGCTCCTGAACAGCTTTTATCAAAGACCAAACGGAAATTTTTACTATTTTGCAGACAATAATAAGCACCATTGCCACGAAAACCGCCAGTGCAGTATATAAAGAAAGTATTATTTTCCCGTAATTAAATAATATTGCGATACCGTTTGAGCCCACCGTATATGCAATTGCTCCGAATATACCGACAGGAGCGAAAAACATAACATATTCCGTAAATTTAAACATGACGGCAGCAACCGAATTTAAAATATCAATAACAGGCTGCGCCTTTTTCCCTACGGCACATATGGCAAGCGAAAAGAATAAGCAGAATACTACAATTTGCAACAAATTCCCTTCCGCCATAGACTGAAAAATACTTGTCGGACATAAACTTAATAACAATTCTCCGAAAGAATTATGTTGTGTAGTGGAAGCCATCTGCACAATTCTTGTTAAACCCGTATCATCGGAAGCAATATTTGCAATACCTATGCCGGGCTTAAAGAGATTTGCAAACCCCAGCCCGATAAATAATGCCAGAGTTGTAACCACTTCAAAATAAGCAATTGTCTTAATACCCAGCCTTCCAAGACTCTTAACATCACCATGCCCGGCAATTCCGACAACAAGCGTTGCAAACAACAACGGTGCTATAATCATTTTTACCATTCTCAAAAAGATTTCAGCCAGAACATGCATCCTGACTGCTAAGTCCGGAAAAATCCAGCCGACAAGTACGCCTAAGAATAGTGCTGAAAAAATCGCTATAGTTAATCGTGACTGTTTCAAAATCTTTTCCTTTTTATTTCGGTAAAAATTATTTGCCTCTACAATTGTAAATTATACAATAAAAAAAGAAAAAGAGCATTTTTTATTATCACTTAAGCATCATCTTTAACACCTTTATCAATATTTAAGGTTTTGACAAGCGATCTGACATCGCCTTTAAGTTTAAAATATTCGGCAAATTTCGGGGTTGTTTTAATATTATAAGATCTCCCGTTTTTATCTTTATGGCGCGAAATCAAACCTTTTTCCAAAAGTTCCTGAACATGTTCGTACGCATTTGAACCGCGCAACTCTTTAAGCATAGACTGCCTTATCGGTTCTTTGAGTGCAATAACCGTTAAAGTTTTTAATACGGGAGGTTTTAATTCAACGGGACAAAGTTTTTCAACAATATCAAGATGCTCCTGCTTGACCTGCAAAATATAACCGTTTTCATCGTCTATTTCCAGAGCACCGTCGCGGGAAGCATAATCCATAATAAGTTCCAAAAGAGCTTCCTCTACTTTTTCGGGTTCTTCTTCCAAAATTTCCGCAATATCTTTTATTTGCAGCACTTTTGCCGTTACAAACAAAACAGCTTCGATTCTCGATTTCAACTGTTCCATTATGCACTAATCCCTTCTTTATTAATAACAACACTCTGAGCATTTTCAAACGCCGTGTCAAATCCGGAACTGTCCTCTTCAGATTTCTCGTTCGCCCTTTTTATAACATACAAATCGGAATAAAATTCATCCTGTTCCAAATCATAGTCACCTTCCGCAGTCAAAAACAAGAGCGAAATATATGCGCTAATCCTATCCATACCAAGCAATGTCAATTCATTCAATTCAATTTTATCTTGCCTGCTCAAGATTTCAGACAAATTTGCTTTAAGTCTTTGCACCCCGTTTTCGATATATTCATCATGGGCCAGGTTAATAATATCTTCGGGAGAAAGGCGCGCATAGTTTTGAACCCTTCTTTTGGCTCTTTCATGAGCATTTTTTAAAGACTGCTTCTTATCAAGCATTTCATAAAATTCCAATTGCCTGATTAAATCCCGTAAAGTTACAACTCTGTTGTGATTAAGTCTTACGCTTGTCCTTCTTTGCAAAACTTCATCAATAGATATTACGTTATTCGTCGGAATATACTCTTCTTCTTCATAATCTAACGGACTGTCATCATCATAATTAAAATCATCTTCCCTTTGAGGCTCAAAATCCATTACATCTATACCTTCCAGCACGTTTGATTTCAGTTTCAAAAGGATAGCGGCAAAAAGCAATGTTCGTCCCGTAAGCCGCAGATTCTGAGCTTTCGACTGAAAAAGATGCATGAGATACTTGTCCGTTACTTCAACTATATCAACATTCCACGGATCTATCTTGCCTTGTTTTGCAAGACTAACCAGAATTTCTATCCCATCGACTTCCGCTTCTTGTACAAATTCCTGCTGTTTGTTCAAACTTTCAATATTATTTACTGACATACTTATATTTTAGTTTGTAATCCCTTCTCCCAAATCCTACAAATTAAGTAAATTCCTTAACTTTCGTATTGTACCATCTAATCATGTTTACTGCAAATTTTTTTTATAAAACAATAGCAGGCTCCCGATTAAATAACCGCAGCCTGCCAAACTTTACATTAACTCCGATACTATATCGCCATTGTTGTAATATCTGTATAAGCAGATACGAGCCTGTTTCTCACTTGAATTGCCATTTGCATACTTAAAGAAGCCTTTTCGGCAGCAATCATTGCATCATGGATATTTGTAGAACCGCCCATTGCAATATCTTCCTGCATCCTGTCGGCTGTAATTCTGTTATTATTGACTGCATTCAAGCTTTCTGAAAACGCATTACCCATCTGAGAAGCAAAATTCCCTAAGCCTGTCGGATCGTGCTTATCCTTAACAGGATAATTCTTTGCAGCCTTTTCCAATTCTTCGTCAAAAGCTGTCTTATCAACTTCAAATGACGCATTACCCTGCAAAAATTTATTATACTCTTCTATTGCATTCAGATTGGTATAATTTGTATTAAATTCACTTATTCCGACTGAAAAATCCATAATCTATACTCCCTAAATATTCATCGCACTCTGCATCATGGTCTTAACGTTCTCTGCAACCGTAGCGTTTGCTTCATACGCTCTTGAGGCAGAAATCATACCGACCATTTCTTCTACCAGGTTAATATTCGGTAAATCCACATACCCTTCTTCATCAGCATCGGGATGAGAAGGGTCGTAAACCGTTTTTACTCCGTTTTCCGCTTCATAAATCTCATCTACCTGAACTCCTCCTGTCAGCATTCCTTCATTTAGTGCTATATTTGCATTTATAAGCATATTTCCCGTACGCGGGTCAAACTCCGCATCAGGGCTGTTTGAAGCAAAATTAGAATATCCGCGGTTAACCGTATCTTCATATATAGTCCTGAATGATACATCTTTTTTAATATAAACACCTTTGGCACCATCAGGCTGTCTTGTTGTATTTATATTCGCAATATTACTGGATATCGTATCCATTTTAATTCTTTGTGCCGTCATGCCGGAACCGGCTATATCGAAGATATTAAAACTCATTTTAACCTCCTTTTATTAAGTGACTGAGCAACTAAGTAACTAATACTCAGTTATTTCTCTCAACCTCTTATTGCCCCCTTATTGCTTCCGAAATATGTGTAAACTGTCTCTGTTCAAGATTTGATAAGACAAGGAACTTCGTACCCGTTTTCGACAAATCCATCATTTCGCGTTCAAGCTCAACATTGTTTCCTGTTGAATCAGTACCGTTATAAATATCAGTTACAACCTGCGGTTTAAACTGATCATACGTATTTGATTGAAGATAAGCTTTCTCTTGCATAGTCGGAGTTCTGTACGTATGAATTTCACCCGTAAAGACATCGACCATCGGCGGCTTGTATTCAATACTGTTTTGGCCCTTTATATAATCCTTCAAATCTTCTTTTTCAATAATTTCCGCAAGCTGGCTTTCAAACGCAACCTCTCTTCTTTGAAAACCCGGAGTCATAACGTTTGCAATATTGGACGCTACTGCATGCTGCCTGTCCATAAGCCCGTCCATACCCAGCTTTGTAATCTCGATTGTCCTGTTTGAAATCAAATCCATATCTTACACCAATCCTATTTTTATAACAAATTCCGTATAATCACTGCCTGTATGCTCTAAAGTTAACTGCCCGAGCTGTTCTTCCAGAGATTTTTTGCAAATCATAAGCCCCAAACCGCTTCCGCCGGATTTTGTCGTAAACCCGGCCTCAAAAATCTTCTCCGGATTGTTAATCTCTCCCGCATTATTTGAAACTCTTATAAGAGCAAAATCTCCCGATTTTTCCGTCTTAATTTTAATATACTTACCATTTTTAAGATTCTCTTCTTCTATTCCGAATGCTTCGACCGCATTTTTAACCAAATTAATCAAAGCTGCAATAAATTTATCCTCATCCGCCAGAATCATTTCATCTACGGAATTTTCTACAATATATCTAATATTTTTGCATTCAAAATATACTTTCGTCAAATTTTCCGCTGTATTAATAAGTGCCTTAAGCGAATGCGGTTTTAAATTATTTACCGCAATAGATTTAAGGCCGACTAATGCATTATTTGCCATTTTATATGCTCTTGTCAGACAGTTAAGTGCATTTGTAATTGTATCATCCTCAATTTCGTTCTTTTTGCAATATCGCTTCAGGACCTCAGTATACAAATCACAAATAGAAAGCTGGTTTTTTATTTCATGCGCAATCGCACGCGTATTTGTATCATAACTTTGTGCAGAGATTTCAGCCGTCTGTTCTTCCGCAAAACCCAAAACCGCATCCTTAGAAGCCTCATCCGTATTTTCAACAAGTTTTCTCCAAGAAGCGTTTAAGAGAATATTATCACGCCGGTCCGGCCTGAATTGTTCCTGAAAATGTTTGATATTTTGAATGGAATTACGATTGATTATATCAAGCGCCTCACTCTGCAGCCTGGAGTTACAAACGGAATAGTACCTGACTTTCTCCTTATCATCGGTTTTATTATCCCAAAGCAGAATTGAAACAAACCTGTGAGTTAAGACACATAAAAACTCGGTATCTGCCCAAACCCTTTCCCTTAAATTATCACTTTCATCCGAATAATCGTAAGCCTCGATTTCAGAGAATTCCAAACGTTTAATCAACCCCGTCAAACCTTCCGGATTGATTATTCTATAGAGAACTACACTGATTTCCGGCTTATCGAGAAGCGGCTCGAGGGTTGCCCTGATAAGACAGTTCAAAGTCCGCCGCGAGAGATATTTGTTCTCTTGAGACTCAATGAGTTCTTTCAGATAATTTTGCTGTCTTACGATTTTTTTCATTTAATCAGCCTGCCCCGTCCTCGCAAAAGAAAACTTCTTATGCTGAGATTTTTACTCTGTTTGACAAGAAACCGTTATTTATTGCATACAATACAGCTTGGGTTCTGTCATTTACCTGCAGTTTTTGGAAAATATTATTCACATGTGTTTTGACCGTTGTTTCTGAAATAAACAATTTGTTTGCAACACCTTTGTATGTAATACCCTGCGTTAAAAGCTCAAGCACTTCTTTTTCTCTTTGTGTTAAATAATCAAGAAGGTTTTCTTCATCATCAGCCGTTTCCTGTTTTGCATTTTCTTCTCTGAATGTCTGTTGGAAATATTCAAAGAAACGTGAAGAAAGTGCAAGCGGAAGATAAATTTTTCCGTTCAAAACTTCTTCTATTGCATAAATCAATTGGGCTGATGCCATGGTCTTAAGTACATAACCTCTTGCACCAATCTTCATTGCTCTGAAAATTAAATCTGCATCATCATAACCTGAAAGCGCAAGAACTTTTACATCCGTATCGAGCTTCGAAATCTCCAGAATTCCTTGCAACCCGTCTCTTTCCGGCATATTCATGTCTAAAAGTACAATATCCGGCTGGTATTTTTTGATTAAATTAAGCCCCATGTTAACATTGGTTGCAATTCCTACCACATCAAAAGTACCTTCAATGTTTAATAATTCCCTAATCCCCGCTAAGTGTTCATAATTGTCGTCAATCAATAATACTTTTGATTTCTTCTTAAACTCGCGTCTCATACTCTCTCTCCCTCATCTTTTATAATAAATTCATATATTTGTATAATATCTACACTAAATATATTACCTTCTTACAGAGGAGATTTTCATCAATAGAAGGGTTGATTTTAAAGCATTTGCCGTAGATAAAAGGATATAGACCGGAAGATTAATTCGGTCCTCAAAGACTTTATTTAAGAGCTTTTTATGCATGTCAAGCCCTTTAATAGCTTTTGGGCAATATGTATGAGAGAATCAATAAGCCAATGGTACAAAAAGATGAAATATTATCACCCCCAAAGAAAATATCTTTTTAAATTCCGCAAATCGATACCTCCCTCACTCATAAGCACTACTGTCCGGTAAAAAATCAATATAATCCGTCGGACATTAGTCTGCCAATAACTGTCATGCTGAATAACCGGTGGGGTAAATGTAAGTCGGGGAGAATATAAAAGTAAAAAGAGGCATATTTCAGCATCTTATCGGCAGGGAATTACGCTTTCTAACAGGTAAAATCCTGAGCAGCTTAAAAATCGCATTAAACAAAATATTCCCGATATAATGATTAACCCCCGATTTTCTACGCTTTCAGGATGACAATAAAATTTGAAGGCTGATTTTCTATTTTATTATCCTGTCAACTTTTTGAAACACGGAATGGCAAATTTCTACTGTGTCCTACTTTTTTTATTTCTTTTTTACCGGACAGCAGCGTTCTAATAAGACAGGGTTGGGGTGAGTGCTAATTGGTGTTAAGAAATTAATAAGAAATTACATTGCTACAAGTCTTTTCCCTTACGGGCTGGCACCCATCCCAACCTTCCCTCAAGGGAAGGAGTGCTGTTCGTTCAGCGTGCGCTAAGCTCCCTCCCTTTTGAGGGAGGGCTGG
>CALUPN010000031.1 GCA_944322625.1 Candidatus Gastranaerophilales bacterium
AGTAACGGCGGTAAGGGGAATTGAACCCCTGTTTGGAGAATGAGAATCTCCCGTCCTAACCACTAGACGATACCGCTGTAAATCCTATGTCGGCATATGGTCTGAATAAATAACGCTGGACCAATCTCCTTCAAAGTAACTTATTTGAGTCAATGTACCTGTTTTAATAAGGTTTTTAAATTGATTAACCGGGGTGAGTTCGAGAGTTTTGGCTATTGCCGATTGTACCACATCCGGAGTAGTAACAACAATAATACGATTTCCTCGGTTTTCTTCTACCAGTTTATCAACAACATCTGAGACGCGTTTGTTAAAATCTTCTAAAGATTCTCCGCCCTTAGGTTTTTGAATAATAGCTTCCGGCCCGTATTGATCGAAGAAGTCCTCATAAGAGCGTCCGCTCCATTCTCCGTGATTTCTGCCGGGAAGGTCGATTGTTGTAATTTTCTTTTTAAACAGTTTTGCAATAATTTGTGCAGACTGAGTGCATCTGGCGGAAGAACTGGTGTATATTGTATCATATGCTACAGCACGATTTGTGAGGTATTCACAAACCTTTTCCATCTCTTCTTCTCCGAATTCATTTAATTTTGGGTATTTTTCCGTATCGCAGATAATACCGTCCATGGTATGCACTGTGGCCCCGTGCGTTATGAATGTTATTTTACACTTACGTTTGAACATTAAATAAAAATTCCTTACGGAAACATTATATCATAAATTTTTAAATACGTATAATTTTAGAAATTCAATTTGCAACCAACGGTGAATGTTGAATAATTTTCTTTGCTGTTAAGTTTGTCAATGTTTCTGTTGTAGCCTGTATAAACGGATAAGTTGGGATTTATCAGGGCACCGGCGCTAAAATTAAGTCCGACTTTATTTTCCGTTTTTTCATTAAAACCGCCGATGGTTAATCTTTGATTTTCAAATACGGTATTTACTTTTCCCCAAAAGCTGATGTTTGAACCATTCGGACGATATTGTGTGAAGATACCGGCTTCAAAGCCTGTTTCCTTGACTGCAGGCCCGGCTGTCATATAGCCCCTGCCCTGGACTGATAATTTAAAATTATCAGAATTATCATATTCTACGCCTGATACGGCATTTAATTTAACAACCGGCTGCCATGTGAGTTTTTGTTCGCCTCCGGTGTATCTTAAATCAGCACCAATACCGCTACTTATTGTATTATCAAAAGTGAATTCTCCGCTCCGATTTTGAAAATTTATGCCTTCTTCAGCAATAATTCTGGAATCTTTAAAATAAGAGGGAGTATTTAACCCTCTGGTTTTTCCGCTTAAGAAAGAGCATTGAAATGCTTGTGAAACAGCCATGTTGTCGGATGATTTTAATTGAGAAGAATATCCTGCGCCAACATTAATAAATGTTGATAAGTATTCTTGTTTTTGACTGTCATATGCATATGTTTCATATACATCAAAACTTAAACTTTCTGCATCAATTTTTACATTATTTTCTGCAGCTCTGTCTATTATATCTTTTTCCATATCACTGATTGCGCCTTGGTATTGATTTGTATAAGAAATCGGGCTTGTTTCACCGACAGTATATGCAGTTGTAAGTGAAGTGTTAAAAAATAAGTTCCCGCGATTAGTTTTATGAGTATGTTTGTAACCTATGTCTGCACCGACACTTTCTGAATTATTGAATAGCGGAGAATCGTTTGTTTTTTTATACTCGAAATCTAATGAAAGTTCTGCCCTCCGTTTGTTTTTATCAAAGTTAAAAGAAGTACCTGTTTCCGCAATAATATTTCTCTGATTGGAAATACCTACATTTACTTGTATATCAGTATTTTTACTGTTCGGTTTATTATCAAATGGTGTATATTTGATATAATCCCTCTTATCCATTTTATCGCCAAATGCAGCTTCTTTTGTGAGTGCAAACTCCTGATAAGAGCAACTGTTATCATTTATATGGTAGTAGCCTCCTGAGTGGAGCCAGCCGGACTGCTTATAAATTTGTGCCATGGCATCTTTTATATTAGAGGCCTCTATTACTAATTTAATCCCATAATTGTTCCAAATATATTTATTGTCTTTAAGTTGATATAAAAGAGTTGCGTGGTTAGCACCATCAGCTCCTCCGGCAATGATTGCCGCATCGATTCCACAATCATGCAGAGCTGTCATAACAAATTCATGCATTGTCATGCATATAAAACCTTTTAATTCTTTTCCTTCAGGGGTTGCCAGTATCTTATCCATAATCTCTTGCTGAGAATTTCCCATTGATATATAAGCGGTATTATGATCATATAGCTTAAGAAAATCGGATAATAGATAAGAAAGGCTGTTTGCAAGAACTTCGGGATTATTTTTATTTGCATTTATATAAGAAGTTAAATAATTATAAGTGTCTCCTAATTCTGAAGAATTTTTAATATTATTCAAGGAAATAGGATTATCTATGTAATCACTTAAATCAAAATTAATATATTCGAACGGTATTGCATCTTGTTCAAAACTGTTTTCAAACCATTCTCTATCTTCATCAGTTAATACTTCGTCTTCGGCTCTTATGCCTACACAGCAAGTGGATATAGGACTGTCTTTTGTTGATACAAAAAGATCACAAGATAAATTAATAGGTACGGTTGCATCTGTAATTATTCCGCAGGATTGCATAGCATTTTCCAATATATATGAAAAAAGCAGATTTAGATTTTTCTTTTTGTCATCAATTTCACTCATAAACATCCTCTATATTATATATAAAGTTTATATACCGTAATAAATTGCTTTTACAAATATGATTGTTTACAAAACTTAATACAGAAGCTATTTATATAGTGTAAAATATTTATTTTGCAAAATTAGTAAATTTTCATATTTTTAAATGATTGACTTTTGCTGAAAAAAACTTAAACTGAACATGTACAATTATAACCTAACACAAGGAGATATATTATGGGCAAACGATTAGACGGTTCTTCATTATTTTCTGGCATAAATGCAGGGTTAACCAATGCATTTACACTTTTATCCGGCCAGTATGAAGACGGGTTAACTATTGAGAATTTAAATTCCGCATTAACAAATACAAATATAACAAATACTGGTTACGGTGCGACGTTTGCTTCATATCTTACAAATAATTTTAACAGTGTTGATACGAACCATGACGGAACAATATCTGCTGATGAAATCCAAAAATTAATGAACAATATGGCGACACAAGGTTTAACCAGAGAGCAAATAATGTCTCTTGGAGCTTCTTCCGGAATAGGTTCGTCTTTACAAGAAACAGTTTTGTCACACTTTGACGAAATTGATACCAATAAAGACGGAAAAGTAACTAATCAGGAAATAAATGCCTATGGTGTCAACTCTGAAATTGAGAAACAAAAGATAGAGGACAGAAACAGAATCGTAAATAATATGTCATTGTTTTATGGAGATGATACCCAGGAGTATGAAGGAAGCATGTTGGATTATAGATATCTGGATGATGAGGAAAATTCATAAGTTTCCCCCAAAAAAATTTTTGCTCAACGGCAAAAATTTTTTTTTGAGGGTTTAAGATAATATGATTCAAAGTATTTCATTATATCAACCAAATTGTTTATCATATAAACCTTCATTTAAACAAAATTTTATAAAAACATTGACTCATACTAATATTGGCAGTTGTTCCGAGGGAGTTATCGGAAAGGTAAGAGTACGCAGGGAAGATGGTGGTGAAGCTTTCTTAGATGTTTTTAAAAAGTTTAAAAATGCCGGGCCGTTTGAAAATTATACTCTGCAAGATGAAAGCGGAAATTTAATCGGGAATATGAATATAGAAATTTGTAAATTACCTGTTCCGCCTTGGATGAAAACAGATCCGAGTTATGTTTTTGTAAATAAGCTGACGAATTTTTCAAATCCGAATACGCCATGTTATATCGAAGGACTGTCTTATTATAAAGATATAGGAACCAGACTTTTGCAAATTGCTCAGCGCAGAAGTGATGAGAGTATGTGCTTCGGGAATATAAAATTGGTTGCAAAACATGAAGCTATGGATTGGTATCTGAACATTATACGCATGCGGCGCGAATTTCCGCCGCAGCCGGGTAAGATACTGCTTCATAATCCCGATCAACTTTATTTGCCTCCCGAAAGTAAAGAACCGCTTTCAAAACTTCGCGGCGGACTTTAGTCCTCTTTATGCGGTTCAATAGGTTCAGGTTTGGTCATAACACTGATGATACTCAGTACTACCATAATTAGAATAAGAACTGCTATATATATAAAATAGTTTTTTAAGGTTCCCGTAAAATATGTAGCGACAGCTCCGCCCACAATTGCAACAGAAGTTAAAATAGCAACCGTTTTCTTTTGAGAAAATCCCGCTTTTAACAGTTTGTGATGAATATGTTCCGCATCGGCAACAAAAGGCGATTTACCTTTCATAATTCGTCTCATGCTTGAATATGTAATATCCATAATAGGAACTGCAAGGACTAAAAACGGCAGCAAAACTGCAAGTGCAGCACCTTTCATAACTCCCGCAACCGATAATGTTGCAAGCAAAAATCCAGAGAACAGAGCGCCGGAATCGCCCATAAAAATTTTTGCGGGATTAAAGTTAAATGTAAGAAATGCGAGCATTGAGCCTGCAAGAATAAAGGCTATCAATGCCGTAATAGGCTGGGCCGGAGATACTGCAACCGCAATCAATGCAAGAGTTATTGAACTGACCGTAATTACCGAACCGGCCAGTCCGTCGACGCCGTCAATAAAGTTTACTGCGTTTGAAATTCCGACAATCCAAAGAAGAGTTATTGGATAAGAAAATATACCGAGATGTATAACTCCGCCAAACGGGTTAAATACGGTATCGATTTGGACTCCGAGAAGGTAAACTATTGTTGCAATCGAAAGTTGTATTATAAGCTTAAATTTGGCATCAAGGTTATAAATATCGTCTACCAAGCCGAGCAGGAACATTAATGACCCGCCTAATAAAATCCCTGATAAAAGGCTGCCGTAAGGATAATAGCTTAAAAGTACCAGAAAAAGAAATGTAAGCATTGCACTTGTCCATATAGCCACACCTCCAAGGCGTGATATAGGAAATTTGTGAATTTTTCTTTCATTAGGTAAATCAACCAAACCTTCTTTTTGAGAGAATTCAATAACCAGAGGTACAATGAACACTCCGAGAAGATATGATATAAATGCTCCTATAATATGTGCTTGTGTAAGTTTGATTATCATACAACAATTATACCAAATAAATATGAAACAGATTAAAATTGCAGTCTAATTACAAGAGTATAACGGATATTTTTTACATAATTTTAAAGAGTCTTGTCTTAGCAGAGCAAGTTTTTCTTCTTTATCCGAATTTTTGATAGCTTCAGAAATTATTCTTGCAACTTCTCTCATATCTTCTTCCTTAAAGCCTCTTGTGGTCATAGCTGCAGCTCCTAACCTTATACCGCTTGTTACAAACGGACTTTGAGGGTCATTAGGAACCGTGTTTTTATTAGCGGTTATGCCGACTCTTTCAAGAACATTTGCCATGTCTTTTCCTGTTTTTCCTGTTTTCCTTAAATCAAGTGTCATTAGGTGATTTTCTGTCATGCCGCCAACGATATCCATTCCGTTATCAAGCAGTCCTTCTGCGAGCGCTTTTGCATTTTTTACAATCTGTTTTGCATATTCTTTAAATTCCGGTGACAGAGCTTCTTTTAAAGCAACGGCTTTTCCCGCGATAATATGTTCAAGCGGGCCTCCCTGGATTCCGGGGAAAACAGCTTTATCAATTATTTGAGCGTATTCTTCATCACACATAATAATGCCGCCTCTCGGGCCTCTTAGTGTTTTATGCGTAGTTGTTGTTACAATTTGAGCATAGCCGGCAGGAGACGGATGTACCCCGCCTGCAATAAGACCGGCAATATGTGCAATATCCGCCAGTAATATTGCTCCGACTTCATCGGAAATTTCACGGAACTTTTTGAAATCAATAATCTTTGAATAGTTGCTTGCGCCGCAAATAATCAGTTTCGGCTTATGTTCCAATGCCATTTTTCTTACGTCATCGTAATCAATATTTCCGTTTTCATCAACTCCGTAACTTTTTACGTCAAAATACATTCCCGAAAAATTGACGGGAGAACCGTGACTCAGATGTCCTCCGTTTGATAAATCCATTCCGAGTACTCTGTCTCCGCTTTTCAGGAATGCGGAGAAAACAGCCATATTGGCTTGAGCGCCGGAGTGCGGCTGTACATTAGCATGGGCCATGCCGAAAAGTTCACATGCTCTTTTTTGAGCCAGTTCCTCTATTTTATCAACGACTTCACATCCGTTATAATAACGTTTGTGCGGCTTACCTTCGGCGTATTTGTTTGTTAAAACGCTTCCGCAGGCTTGCATTACGGCAGGAGAGGTGAAATTCTCGCTTGCTATAAGCTCAATGGTGTTTTGCTGTCTTTCAAGTTCTTCTTCAATATATTCAGCAATTTCCGGATCTGTTTGTTTTACTTTATCTAAATTCATATATCCCTCCTCCTGTTTCTTTGTTTAATTATATGCAAAACATGAGGGAAAAGCAAAAATCTAAACAATTTTTTACGTGTAAAAAAGGCAAAAATATATTTTATTCAATCAATGTAAATTTATTGTTTTTTGAAAAATATTCAGCTCTCAGTTCATTAATTCTGTTTTTTGCAAAAACCGCATCTTCCGAGAATTGTTTATGTTCAAGGAATTTTTTATAATATCTTACGGCATCCTGATATTTTGCCATTTTATCAAAGCTCATTGCAATGCCTAAGTAAGCTTTATAATAATCAGGGTTACGTTTAATTAACCGGAAAAATGTTCTGGAAGCTTCCATAAAATCGCCCATTCCCATAAGCATTGCAGCTTTATTATAATATGCTTTTAAAAATTCCGGATTGGTTTCAAGGAGTTTATTGTAAATCATCAAAGACAAATCTTCTTCGCCGACAAGTTCATGAGCTATGGCTAATTGAATTTGCGCCTCTAAATTTTCTCTGTTAATCAATATGGCTTTTATTAAGTATTCAATAGCTCTTCCCGGTTCGCCGGCTGACAGGTGGCATACTCCGAGTTCAAAAAAGTATTCATCATTGCTGTCATCTATTTTAATAAGTTTTAAGAGCGTGCTGATAGCTTTGGGATACTCTTTCAGGTATTTGTATGACATTGCTAAGCCGAAGTATGCCTTAATTTCATTTCTGTCCATCATAATTGCCTGCAGGTATGTTTGAACTGATTCACGATACATTTTGGCAAACCTGAGAGCGTCAGCTTTTACACAAAGATTGTAAGAGCGCGATTGTTTAGGAACGGTGACTTTTTCCACCGCTTTAGCCAAGTTCTTTTCTACATTATTCAGCCCTGCATCAATTTGCATATTCCTCTCCCAATCATATATTACACTTTCAGGCTAAATGTTTTAACGGCCGAAAGATTTAAAATTTTCTAGACCAAAGGATTTATTTTAAACTGGCAAATTTTATTTTTTTTGTGTATTATTAATATTAAACAAAAGGGAAAAATCTGTGACAAAAGAATTGAATATAAAAATTAACCGGGAAGTAAAAGAAGCTCAAAAAGTTAAGGCTCCTATAGTCGAAGCTTTGAAGAAAGCATATGAAAATCCGACTTATCAGTTTCATATTCCCGGGCATACCAAAGGCAAAGGGGTATACAAAGATTTTAAGAAACTTATAGGAGAAAAAGCTTTAAATATTGATACAACTGATGAATTTGATAACTTGGGAACGCTTCATCCTGCAACCGGTCCGATTAAAGAGGCGCAAGAACTTGCAGCGGAAGCTTTCGGAGCAAAAAAGACATTTTTCCTTTTAAACGGTTCTACGGCGGGAAATCTTGCTCTTGCAATGGCTTTGACAAAAAAGGGGCAGAAAATAATCGTTAACCGAAATTGTCATCGCTCAATTTTGACAGGGCTTATGATTTCAGGCGCAGAGCCTGTATGGGTTTGTCCGAACAGGATTGAGGATTGGTCTGTTTGGGGAAATACAGATGCTGCAAAAATTGAAGAACTTATTCAAACAAATGATGATGTTTCAATGGTTTGGATTACAAACCCTACTTATGAAGGTGTTGTTTCCGATATTAAATCAATAAGTAATGTTTGCAAAAAATACGGCATTCCGTTAATAGTTGATGAAGCTCACGGTTGTTTGTGGAACTTTAACAAACATCTTCCCGTCACAGCTTTAAAGCTGGGTGCGGATGCTGTTGTTCATTCGCTTCATAAAACAGGCGGAAGTATGAGTCAGAGTTCAATGCTTCATATTGCAAAAGATTCAATTATTGATGAGGTTGCTGTCGAGAAGGCTTTAAAGTTATTGCATACTACAAGTCCGTCTCTAATGCTGCTTGCAAGTCTTGATGCGGCAAGAGCAAACTTACAGTCGAAAAGAGGTCAGAAGCAGCTTGAAAATGCCGTAAAGAATGCGAAATATTTAAGAGCGAGACTGGATAATATTCCGGGTTTGCATCAACTTAAAGGAGATTTCGGTTATAAAACCGACGTAACAAAAGTTTTTATAAAAGTTGACGGGCTTTCCGGAAAAAGGCTTGAGTCAATTTTGGAAATTGATTTCGGTATTGAAGTAGAATCTGCTTCTGATATTGGTGTTTTGATACTCTGCAATATCGGGAATAAGCATTCCGATTTTAAATATCTGGCTGATTCTCTGGAAAAGATTGCATCAACTCATTATCAGGATATTTATTATCTTGAAAACAGAAAACATATGCCGATGCTGGAGCCTCAAATAAAAATGAGTCTCAGAGACGCTTTTTATGCAGAAAAAGAACGGGTTCCGAAGGAGGAAGCTATCGGCAGAATTTCTGCGGAAGTCGTTGCCGAATGTCCTCCGGGAATTTCGATTTTACTTCCGGGTGAACTTATAACGAAAGAACATTTACCGTATTTAAACGATTACGATACTTTGGAAGTTGTAAAGGGGTAAATGGATAAAGGTGTAAGGATAATTTTAACCCGTAATTTAATCGTTAAACTGATTGTAATTAGGCAGTTTGCAGACTTTGTGGTTTAGTGTATTCCTTGTAATTACCGAAAAACTTAAACACGCGTTGAGAATTCATAGTAATCATTTCTGTCATTGATATCTTTTTCAATAGCCAGTATTTCATCCAGAAGTTTGTATTCGGCTCTATTCAGCTGTTCAAAATCTTTTTTAAAATACAAATTTAAATCGGCTGCCTGATCTGTTCTTTTTATATAATTAGAAATATTTGCTTCTTTGGTTCTTAAGTTTTGCAATGCTTTTCTTAACTTTGACAAATTTTTTGAGTTATCAGAGTCAGTTTTGCCCCATATATTACTTGCAAATTTTTCTTTTATTCTTTGTTGATGGATAGAAAATTTATCGGCTTTGCTGATGTCTTTTTCCGCTAAAGACATTGTATTCATATCTCTTATAATATCTCTTGCAAAAACAATATCTATTTTTAATTTCTTGGCTAAATCTTCCGTATTTTTAATGCCTGAACCTAATAACGAATATAGTGCCGGTTCGTAATATTTATTCCATAGTTTATCTTTTTCTTCCGAATAGTGATGATTATAAAAATTATTGCTGTAAATTACAAAAGCGTCATTTTGTTTTTTAGTCATCCTTTGAATCGCAGAGTCATAGATATTTTGCATTAAGCTGTTATATCTGCTAAGATTATTTTTCAGAAAATTTTTGTATACATTATCATCTAATGTTTTAATAATTTGTAATTTATAAATATTGCTTTCAGATATTTGTGTTGAATTATTGTCAGAATATAAAACTTTCTCGGCAAATTCTTCTTTAAAATTACCGTAATAGTTATCAGGCAAATTTTTTAACGTTTTTATATAAGTAGTGTTTTGATAATCATCGGTATCAAATAATGCTCGTATATATTCTTTTTTTGCATTTCTGGCTTCTGCAGCGTTATCATTTAATAACGGAAAAATTTTAGATAAAACAGCAATTTTCATTTCGGATATTCGCGGCATATTATCCTTTTGAAACATTTTGTAAATTGATGATTCATCGGGTTTATTTTTATATTTCCCGATTGCAATCATCAAGGGTAAAATGTTGTTTGTATTCCGTAATGGATTTTCTATAATATTATAAAATTGTTTTTTTTGTTCAATAATCTTTTTCCATTGTTCCCGGAGATTGTTTATTTTTTTCATTCCGAGATATGCTGTCAATGGGAAATCAACAGCTTGAAATGTTACATTTTGCCTTTGTTCCGATTTTTTATTCTCTTTTTTTAATCGGTAATAATTGAAGTTATACGGCTCGTTAAAACTTATCCTCATTACAACTCCTATGTAAAGAAATCAATAACATCTGTTATATCTACGTCAGGCATATCGCCGACATCCGATATTTCATCGGTATGAATAATCGGATTGCCGTCTTGCGTATAATCCATGAAAGGATTTGTTTCATGATTAACAATATTATTTGCTTCCGTCAATTGCATTTCTCCTGCTTCATGGGAAATTATTGGTGCTTCTCCGACAGTAATAGGTATTCCGTCTTGAGTGTAGTGTACAAGTTCGTTATTGTGAATGATATTGTTAGCATCCAGTATTTTAATCTTATCAAGTTCCTTATTTTTCATTATAGTTTCTGCGGCTTTTGACGGTAATTCAACAAACGACGTGTCTTCTAAAGATTTTGTAAAAGAATCAAATGTATGTGAAACTTTAGATTTTAGAAAATCCGCTTTAAAGTCACCCCTGAACGTAAGCCTGTTATAAGCTGTTTGCCCAATGCAATTGATTGGATTAATCATATATACCCCCTGATTCATTTTATAATATTTTTTCATGCTATTACTAAAATTCACGGTGTCAATGGATAATTAATAAATATTAAGTTTTGTAATTATTATAGTAAACAGCGAAATCTTGCTCAGCTGATAAAATCTTTGTATAATAAAGGTAATGGCACGAAAAAGAAAACAATCAAATAAAGTCATTCATTTTTTAGTAATATTTTTTTTAATGGCAACGGGAGTTTATTATCTGGGGCTTAATTATGTTCCGCAAAAATGGTATGAAACACAGCAGATGATGCCCAATCAGGTTGAATCATATTATGTAAATCAGTGGTGCACATCGGATTTTGGGCGTAAAGAAGCGGTTTTGTGGGATTTGACGAGAGTGGATTGTCTTGCTAAAGATTACGCAATAGAATTTGATTTTGCAAAAAAATGGGCGGAGTCAGTCGGGCAATCTCTTTATTATTCTAAAATGACAGGAAAAGCTCCGGCTGTTGTTCTTATACTTACAAATATTACTGATTACAGATATGTTAAGCGTATTGAAAGGTTGGATAAAGGGATTAAAATTTTTCTGATTAAGGCATATTAAGTTCTATGCGTTTTTTTGCAAGGTATTCTTTAACCATCTGTTTCAATTGCTTTTCTTCAGTACTCTTTTTTCTGAAAAATTTGAAAAACATAATTTTTAACATATTAAGTTTATTTTGAAAAGGTACATGTCCTCTTAGTTCAATGTCCGGTATTTTTTTTGCAACTTCAAAATTATCTGCTGCAATTTTAGCATAGTTTTGAGAAGAAACTTTGTATTATTTACAGTTTCCGCATAAAGTTTGGTAGACCATTTCTTTTTTTGCAATAACTATTTTATTTACGGTCGGATTTGTTAAATCGACGGAAAGTTTTGCTATAATATACTCCTTACCGGTGTGAATTTATTATAAAGCTATAAAAAATATGTCAAATCCCTGCTTCTAAGCAGAAGCAGGGATTTGTTACGTTAAGTTAAATTTTAGATTTTATCAAAGCCGGTATATTTTCTTAAAACTTCCGGAATAATAACTGTTCCGTCCTTTTGCTGGAAGTTTTCTATAATAGCGGCAAAAGTTCTTCCTACAGCGAGTCCGGAGCCGTTAATCGTATGAACAAATCTTACCTGTCCGTCTTTTGTACGGTAGCGCATATTTGCTCTTCTTGCCTGATAGTCGCCGTAGTTAGAACAACTTGAGATTTCTTTATAATTGTTATAAGAAGGCATCCAGACTTCTAAATCAAAGCATTTATTTGCACTAAACCCTATATCGGCAGAGCATAAAGCAACTTTACGATAAGGAAGCCCTAATCTTTCTAAGCAAACTTCCGCATCACGCGTTAATTTTTCGTGTTCGGCAGGACTTGATTCAGGAGTTGTTAATTTTACCATCTCCACCTTATTAAACTGGTGAACTCTTATTAAACCTCTTGTGTCTTTTCCTGCAGAACCGGCTTCGCGTCTAAAGCAGGGAGTATAGGCTGTCATATATTTAGGTAAATCATCTTCTGATAAGATTTCGCCTGAATATATGTTTGTAACGGGAACTTCCGCAGTCGGAATTAAATATAAATCCTCATCAACACATTTATACATATCTTCCGCAAATTTAGGAAGCTGTCCTGTACCTGTCATTGTAGCAGCGTTTGCCATAAACGGCGGTAAAATTTCTTCATATCCGTGCTCTTCCGTATGCAAATCAAGGAAAAATTGGATAATTGCACGCTCTAATCGGGCGCCTTTGCCTCTATAAAGAGTAAATCTTGATTGAGAGATTTTTACTCCGCGTTCAAAATCTACAATACCCTTTTCTTCGCACAAATCCCAGTGTGCTTTCGGGGTAAATGAAAATTCGGTAGGTTTGCCCCAGAATTTAACCGGAACATTATCGTCTTCTGATTCTCCGATTGGGGTTGTTTCGTCCGGAATATTCGGAGTTCTTAAGAGCATATCACGCTGAATGTTATCTAAATCAACCTGTTTTTCTTCAAGAGCTTTTATTTCATCTCCGAGTTTTCTGACTTCTTCCTGAATAGCGTCCGTATTTTCGCCGCTCTTTTTAAGCATACCGATTTTTTGCGACTCGGATTTCCTTTTGGCTCTAAGTTCATCTGCCTGCGCTTGAACTTTTCTTCTGTCGGCATCAATTGCGATTATTGTATCAATTGATAGTTCGGGATTTCTTCTTTTTAAAAGTTCGTTAATTTTTTCGGGATTCTCTCTAATCAGTTTAATATCTAACATTCTTAATACCTCTATTTCTGATTTCATTTTTAACACAAAAAAGATTAAAAGTATAGATTATATAAACCGGCAGTTGTATTAGTAGTGCAGAGCCTGCTCCGTAATTCATTTATGCGAGTTCTTTATATCTATTTGCAATATAAGCAATGGTTTTAGGGAAATATTGCTGCAGAAACATTGTTCTTGAGCCGGTATCTTTCCACTTAGAGGGGGCATTGATTATCAAGTTTGCTTCTGCTGTCGTTTCGGAAAGGCCGTTTGCTATTATATTTCTTAAAAAATATCCGGCCTGGCAAACCGCAATATCAGGTAAACTTGTTGTAAACAAGGCTTTTTCTTTTTCGTAAATCTTTTTTAGTTTTTCATCATCATTAAGATTTAAAGCTCGGGCTTTTTCATGTCCTGTTTCATGTTCAATTATAGATAGCAAAAGATTTTCTTTACCAAGTTGTATACATTTCCCCAGACTGTGTGCAGTACCTTTTTCGTTATCGGATATTAAGGCATATACTTCTGCATGCTTAAGTGCAAACCATTCTTCACCGGATAAATTTTTTAAAACCTTGATAAGTCTTTTATCTGCTGTATATTTATCAAAAATTTTTTTATCAAGGGCAATCTCACCCAGTGTAATTTCGCCGGCTGCAAGTTTTTGGAGGATTATAGGGGTTTGTTCGCATTGGCGGATTTCTTCTGCTAAATTTTTATAATCTTCTTTTGTAAAATCCTTTAATTTATATTCTGCGGTTTCATTATTTCCGCCTGATTTTTTGACTCTTACCTTGTTTTCATCAAAAACAATATCATAATTTATCCCGTCTGCTGAGGATTGAAAATGGTTTTCAGATAAGACTTTAAAATTTTTAGTCGTTTCATATAAAACTTTTCCGTTTTCATCAGTTATTTTGTAGTAAAAATACCGGTTGCCTTTCTTATCATTTGCGAAAATATAATCAGTAACTGTTCCATCAGGCGAAGTTAGATGTTTTTCAATATGCTCGCCTTTATTTTTGTCAATTTCTGCTAAACCGTTTTTGTAAACTTTTCCGGCTTCTGTAATCTCTGTGTTTTCAAATTCGCCCCTGATTTTGCTTTCATTATATCCGCTTTTTCTGATAAAACTGCCATAGCTTAAGTCAAAGGTTTCAAATTCTGCTCTAAGGAGCTTTTTACTATCAAGAAAAGCGTTTTTATTTTTCTTTATTTTTTTCGGAGTCAGTATTGTAACAGAATTATTTTTTAAATTATAAAGCTTGTTGTTATTTTCAAATGTAATAAGTTCAGCTGTTTTCGGGTCAAACCGGAATATTGTATCATTATCAGCTCCCCGTTTAGCGGTTCGAATGATTATATACGGTTCGCGGTATGAGTTCGCATATTCCTGCAAATCTTCAAAATCTATATTAAACTTTTCTTTAACATAACTTATTTCATTAAGCAGCTTGGAAGTAAATGATTCCCCGTATTTGTTATTTAATTCTCTTCTTTTTTCCGGAAGCACGCCGTATTTTTTTAAATGCATAAGCATAGATACAGCTTCATCCATATTGCGTGAATTTCTCATAATATCTGCAAACCAGACATTCCCGCATGTCTCAGGGTTTTTCAGACCGTAGTTTAGAAGCTCAATTTTAAAGTCCAAGTCTTTTTGATTAGTGACTGTTCTGTGTACATTGCTAAAAATAAACTCATCTCCAAGCTTTTCTTTTATCTCATCTTTTCTCCGGAGCATATAATCAAAGAATTTGGCGGAATTTATATCATTAAAATATAAAGAGTTATAAAGACAGCCAAAAAGTTTATTACTATCAACGATTTTAGCAATGCATTGTATATTGTAATCATTTAAAGGAATATGATTCAGGATATTTTTGTTATTTGCATTTAAGTTTACTTTTTTCTTTTCAATTTCAGCTTTCAAACTCTGAAACTCTTCTTCTGTTATTTCTCTTATAGGCTTATTTGATATTTCAAACTTATCATCGTTTTTCCGTTTTAAACCGGCAGCTATTCTGCAAAGTCCTAATGCAGCAATTGTTCCTGCTGTTTGCGGTGAGGTATAAAAAACGTTATTAGTTTTTTTATCAGAAATTCCGGCGGCAGCAAAGCCGCCTGCCGCAATCAGCATTGCGATGCCGCTGTTTTTCAGCAGTTTTAAAGGTTTTATATTCGGGTTAAATCTTATATTCATACTTATTATTTAATAAAAACAGAATAATAAAAAAATTGCTGTTATCAGGCTGCATTCTTAAGAAATATTAATATTTTATATTCGGTGAATTCAAAAATCACCCATCCCAACCTTCCCCCAAGGGAAGGTGTGCTGCACGTTTGGCGTGCGCACAGCCCCCTCCCTTATGAGGGAGCGGATTTGCGGACGGACGGTAGTCCGGATAGCGAACAGACTAAACCGGCTAAGCCGTAAGGCTTGAAGGTGAAGCTCTGTGAGCGTGGAGCAAATCCAAGACAGGGTCGGGGTGGGTGCTGATTGATGTTGAGAAGTTTAGGAGTTCAGAAGTTGAGGAAAAAAGTATTTTATTGCGGCAGACTGAAGTCTACCCTACTGCTCTACTGCAAACAAGTCTCACGCCGCGAACGTGGTATGCGTAAGCATAACAATAGTGAGCGAAAAGTGCGGGTTCACCCGCAGCAGCCATTTAATCCTACGCCCGTAAGGGCGTAGGAAACAGTTGCGTATTTTCTCTTTCTTTTGGTCTCTTTTCTTTCTCTTTTATTCGCAACAAAAGAGAAAGAAAAGGACATTGAAAGGAGATTTGTAAAAGATAATTTTTTGAATAAACTTCATACTATTAGTTTTCTCTTGCGGGTTGGCACCCATCCCGGCCTTGTCTTGGATTTGCTCCACGCTCACAGAGCTTCACCTTTAAGCCTTACGGCTTAGTCGGTTCAGTCTGTTCGCTATCCGGACTCTCATATTTTCCCTCTTATTTACCCCTCTTATTTACCCCCTCTTATTTACCCCCTCTTATTTACCCCTCCCCGAAATCAAAGATTTCGACCCTCCCGCAAGGGGAGGGTGCTGTAAGTTTAGCATACGCATTACTCCCTCTCTTATGAGGGAGGGTTGGGGTGGGTGCTAATTGATGTCGAAAAGTTTAGGAGTATATAAGTTGAGGAGAAATATATTTTATTGTGGTAGGCTGAAGTCTACTCTACAGCTATTAGTTTTCCCTTGTGTGCTAGAAATCGTAGGTTGGGTGAAACCCAACAAATAAATTAATTTTTCGTTTAAAAAACGTTTAAAACAGATATTATGAATCAGAAAGCTGTAATGTTGATAATTAACATAAAATTAATGAATTAGAATAAGCTGTTGGGTTTCACTCAACCTACGGTTTGAGATGAAATTTACCTCTGTTCTAATTAATAAACATGCAATCGCCGTAGCTGTAAAAACGGTATTTTTCTTTGATTGCTTCGTGGTAAGCTTCAAAGATAAAATCTTTTCCGGCTAAGGCGCTTACCAGCATCAAAAGGGTTGATTTCGGCAAATGAAAATTGGTTATCAGCTTATCAACTACTTTAAATTCGTACGGGGGGTAAATAAATAATTCGGAAGCTCCCTTACAAGCCTGAATTTTGCCGAACATTTTATAAGCACTCTCTAAAGTTCTTACTGTAGTTGTTCCGACTGCTACAAGTTTTTTCCCTTTCCCTTTTGCGTTATTAATTAAATCTGCCGTTTCCTGCTTAATTTCAAAAGTCTCAGAATCCATATGATGGTCAAGAATGTTATCGCATTTTACGGGTCTAAAAGTACCGATTCCGACATTCAAAGTAACGTAGCCGATTTGTACGCCTTTGTTTTTAAGTTTCTCCAAAATTTCTTGAGTAAAATGTAATCCCGCAGTCGGAGCTGCTACCGAGCCTTCTTTTTTTGCATAAACTGTCTGGTAGCGTTCAAAATCAAGCTTTTTTAATTCTTCATTTGACATTTTGCGCTCAATATACGGCGGAAGCGGGATATTGCCGACTCTATGAAGAATTTCAAAAATATCACCCTCATAAATCATCTGAACAAGCCACTTCCCGTCATCCGGAAGAGGCATTTTAACTTCGCAGGATAATTCATCGGAAATTTTAATCTCAGTTCCGACCCGAACTCTTTTAGAAGGTTTAATCAAAACTTCCCAGACTTTATTTTCTCTTTCTTTTAAAAGAAAAACCTCAATCTTAGCTCCCGTATCCTTATAACCGTAAAGGCGCGCCGGAATAACTTTTGTATTATTTAAAATCAATATATGATTTTCATCTAATAAATCAACAATATCGTAAAAATGTCTGTGTAAAATCTCATGTTTATCTCTGTTTAAAACCATCATACGGGAATTTTCACGCTTGTCGCTCGGACGCTGCGCGATTAATCCTTCCGGTAATTCATAATCAAATTCTGATAAAAGCATATTAACCTCCCGGCTATTATAACATGCTCAAAAACTAAAGTCAGATATTCGACAAAATTAAATAAAAAGGGTGCTAAAGCACCCTGAAAATCCAACTATCACAAATCAATATATTATAAAACTTTCATACTTCTTTAATTTATCTCTACAGCGGTTTATTCCACAGAGATTCAGAGAACTTGCTCTGCATAGCACCGTTTTCTACTGATAAAGATACATTGCTCGGAGTGAAGATGAATACCATATCACTGATTTTTTGAGCCGTACCGTTTAATGCGTGAGATGCACCGCAGATAAAATCGATTGTTCTTTGAGATTGTTCTTTATCTAATAAATCCAAATGTAAAATAACTGTTTTCTTATCAATAAGTTTTTTAACAATTTGAGCTGATTCAGAAAAAGAACGGGGTTCGATTACTGTAACTTCACCGGATTTATAAGAATTTGGATGAGAAACAACTTTTGATTCGCGCTCATATGAACGTTCCGGCTTAACTCTTGTTTCGTACATTGTATCTAATGCTAAATTTCTATCTGTAACATAATCGTCATCACGGTCAACTAAATCCATGAATGCGTCCTCGTCGTTTCCTTCATTAAAACTTCTTGTGAAAAAGTTCACAAATCCTTTTAATCCTTCTGATAATGCCATTTCTCCTCCAATTATAATTCTACTTAATAAATAACTTTCTGCCTATTCTGATTATTGTTGCACCTTCTTTGAGTGCAATTTCATAATCATCGCTCATTCCCATTGATAATTCCGGAAGCTGAATTTTAAACTCTTCTTCCAGACTATCCCTGAAATCTCTTATATCTTTGAATAACTTATGGAGTGTATCCTTATCCGCTCCTAAAGGCGCTATGTTCATTAACCCGATAACATCCAGCCCCTCAAGTTTAAGAATTTCTCCCAAATCGTTTTTCAAAGCCTCTTTTGTATATCCGGACTTCTGTTCTTCCCCTGCGTTATTAACCTGTAATAAAACTTTCTCTCTCTTATTCAACAGGCAAGCCTCTTTAGAGATTATACGGGCAAGCTTTAAAGAGTCAACTGATTGAATTACATCAAAGTACTTAACAACTTTTGCAGCTTTGTTGCTCTGCAGGTGCCCTATAAAGTGGAATGTTGAATTCTGCCTGATATCTTCCGGAAGCTCTTCTATTTTGTGAATAGCATCAATCGCTCTTGACTCCCCGAAATCTCTAAGCCCTGCTTCATATCCCGCTTTTATCCCCTCAAGTCCGAAATACTTGGTTACTGCTACTATTTTAATTTTAGAATGTGCGATTTTGTTTTTGATTTCCTGAAGGTTTGCTTTAACTGGCTTAGGGTCAATTTCAAAACCTTCTCCCCAAATTTGTGATGGTATTAACATTTCCCCTCAACCCTCTTTTGTATTATATACCAGAAAACATGCCCTGTTCAAGTCCTTGATTGTAACAACTTTCCTGATTTTTCTAAACATGCCGAAACCCATGTTTCACATGGATTTCGACCATGTTCAAATTATTAAGTTTTGTAAAGTTTTCATGATTTTGTTAAGAATTTGACAAGATTTTTGAAAAATTTTTTCAAAAAAGGCATGCCTTTTTTAACTAACTACTGCCCCAGATATGCGAGTGTTTCCATAATTGAGCTTGCTGTTGAGAATACACGGGAGTTCATTTGAATCATTCTCTGTGCAGTAATCATGTTTGTTAATTCTGCCGCGATATCAACGTTAGAACCTTCGTAACCGCCGGATTCAATGGAACCGAATGAGACTTCTCCTGCCATACCGTAGTATACTTCACCAACATCTGCTCCCCACTCCCAGAGGTTGTTGTTGACTGATACCAGACCTTCTTCATTAACCATTGTTGCAAGTTCAATTACAAAATTTGAATTTGCAATAGAAGTTCCTTCAGCCTGTACATCATTACCTCTGATTGTTACACCTTGTGATGTTGTATATTTCCAATGTACAGTATAAGTATCATCTACATATTGTGTTAAAATTGAACCGTCACTATAAGTTGCAGCAATTATACCATTTTCATCTACTGTTGTAGACATAAGTGTAATGGTATTGTTATCATTGTAGTTAACCATTTCTGATAAATTAACAACCTGGTTAATTTGTTTTGACGGATTAGAGTTGCTGATACCAGTTTGTCCTACAAAGTTACTTTCCGCGTCTACAAACTCAATATCACCTGTATAAGAAATTCTGCCATCTCCTGTTATAGAGAATGTAACTCCTGAACCATCAAGACTCTGGTTAAATGAGTCAATAATGCTTTGTATCGTAGGATCACCTTCCGGTACCGTCAGGGTATATTCGGCATCTCCGACTTTTACATCAATTGTACCTGTTGTTATACTTGCATTATTTAATTGACTTATTGTTTTACCTGCCAATCCCGGATCACCTAAAACTTCAGCACGCAAGTTCTTAGGCACCTGGACGGTTTCACCGGAGCTTGCATTTGAGTAAGGACTCTGTGCGGCAACAACTTTCATACCTGATTGAGTAACTACGTTACCCTCGGAGTCTGTTGAGAAAACGCCGTCACGGGTATAATATAACTTCCCTTCGGAATCTTGGACTACAAAGAATCCGTTACCGGAAATCATTAGGTCCATATCACGTCCGGTGCTTACGAAATCACCTGACGTAAAGTTTCTTGTTATACCCCCGACTTTTACACCCAGCCCAATCTGTTTCGGATTTGTACCGCCGCCTTCGTTTGTTGCGGCGCTTCCGTATGA
>CALUPN010000032.1 GCA_944322625.1 Candidatus Gastranaerophilales bacterium
AATCCGTGGGTTAAGACAGATTTATAAGGCGCTTTATCCTGAACAGCAACAGATGTTAAGAGGGATGATTGGAACCATCCTCTATGCTGGTCAGAGCCTTCAAGATACATTTCAACAGGAGTGTGTCCCAATTCATCCGAGCGTTTTTCAACAACAGCTCTCCAGGTTACGCCTGAATCAAACCATACGTCCATAATATCGGTTTCTTTTTTGAAATGTTTTTTACCGCATTTAGGACATACAAAACCTCCCGGCAAAAGCTCTTCTGCTGTGTATTTAACCCACGCATCAGAACTTTCTTTTTCAAAGATTTTTGCAACATTTTCAATAGTTTCGTCAGTCACGATTGCCTCTCCGCATTCTTCACAATAGAATACTGGAATAGGAACACCCCAGGCTCTCTGGCGTGAAATACACCAGTCAGAACGCCCTTCAACCATGTTAGAAATTCTGTTTTCACCGCTTGCAGGTATCCATTTTACCCCTTTAATTGCTTCTAAAGTTTTGTCACGGAATTTGTCGACTTTTACAAACCATTGCGGAGTTGCTCTGTAGATTACGGGATTTTTGCATCTCCAGCAGTGGGGGTAAGAGTGGTTTATGTCAGACGCGGCAAGCAGAGCGCCGCAGGCTTGAAGTTTTTCTATTACAATCTTGTTGCCTTTATAATAAGGAACCCCTTCTAAGTCTTTATCTCCGACAATTTCAGTCCATCTTCCCTTGCTGTCAAGCGGAGAAAATACTTCAATACCGTATTTACCTCCGACTTCGTAGTCCTCAAGACCGTGTCCGGGAGCTGTATGAACCGCACCTGTACCTGCATCAAGGGTTACGTGCTCGCCAAGGATTATCGGAGATTTTCTGTCATACAAAGGATGTTTTGTATTTAAAAGCTCTAAATCAGCTCCTTTAACCGAGCCTATCACATTAATATCTTTTTCTTCCCAGCCGACACCTTCTAAGAAACTTGCAAGAAGCTCTTGAGCAATAAAATAAACATCATTATTATAAGTAAAGAAAGTGTATTCAAACCTAGGATGTAAACTTATTGCCATATTTGACGGAATTGTCCACGGGGTTGTTGTCCAGATAACGGCATAAACATTTTTGTTTGGTAAATTAATTAATTCACCAATTTTATTTACCCCATCATCATCAAACTTAAACCTTACATAAATTGAAGTTGATGTGTGATCTGCATATTCAACTTCGGCTTCAGCTAACGCTGTTTCACAGGAAGCGCACCAGTAAACGGGTTTTAAACCTTTTTCGACATAACCCTTTTTATACATTTCACCGAAAACACGAACCTGTTCTGCCTCAAAATCGGGATTAATTGTTAAATACGGATGCTCCCAATCACCCCATACTCCGAGACGTTTAAATTCAGCTTCCTGACCTTTCAGGTTCTTATGAGCAAATTCTCTGCATTTTGCTCTAAGTTCAGCCGGAGTAAGAGCTTCTCTTCCGCCCTTAATATTTTTTACAACGGCATTTTCTATAGGAAGCCCGTGTCCGTCATAACCCGGAACATATGGCGAATAATACCCTTTCATTGATTTATATTTAATTAAAATATCTTTTAGGATTTTATTGAGCGCAGTACCTACGTGAATTTTTTCGGAGCTCAAATACGGAGGCCCGTCATGGAGTATAAACTTATTAGCCTTATCTCTTTGAGCCAAATTCTTTTCATAAACATTTATCCCTTCCCAGAATTTTTGGGTTTCAGGCTCTTTTTTTGTAGCGTTTGCTCTCATCTCTAAAGTCGTTTTAGGTAAATTAAGCGTGTCTTTATATTCCATATCCGTTCCTCATATTTAATCTCTTTCTCTTCTTAAAATTACCATAAAAAAGGTTTGTTTAAAAGAAATTCGGAAAGTTTATTTTTATAATTTTAATGGCAAGCAGATTATAATTTTATCTAAATCGTCTGTAATCTGATAACTCATTAATTGCAAGCATATCAGCAACACGGGAAGCTTTTTTCTGTTCTTTAGTTAAATAAATATTAAACGCAACTGCCGGAATAAATGAGATAATAGCAGCTCCGGCACCATTTAGAATACTTTCCAGTCGGCTGTTATTTTTACTTTTTTTACTAAGCAAAAACATCAGTCCCATTGAAGATAAAGTACATATTGCAGTGAGCATATAACCTATGGATTGTCCGAGGGCTTCTACATTTTCAGAATACTTTTGCGATTTTTCATCTACTTTGTTAAATGTCATAAATGTATTTTTTTGCAGTCTTTTTGCGTCTTTTAACTGTTCCGGAGTCAATTTTAGAGTTTCTACCGCCTGATAAAATCTTTTTTCTGCAGGTGCTGTTGTTTCTTTATATTTTTTGTATTCGTTTTGATTTTTCCAAGCCTCTTTTAGGAAAGCAAACATACCTTTTTTAGACTGTTCTGTTTTTATATTGTCGATATTTTTTAGCTTGTTATCATCAATATATACAAGAGTTTCCGGTTTTTTAGCGAGTTCTTGCTTTATTTTAAATCTTCCGACTCTTGATGCGTCTTTTGCAGCGTAAGAACCGAGACCGGAAGCGATTATACTGGCAAGCAATGATATAATTTGTGTTATCTTTCCTGCTTTATCTGCGGATTTTACTTTAAATAATGCAAGAATTTTCTTAACGATTGCTCCGACTAAAAATCCGCCGGCAAGCATTCCGGTAGTTAAAATCCCGACTGCCAATTCTGCATTTTCTGCATAATCCTGGGATGCGATATCAATTTTCTCAACAAGTTTAGTTAATAATTGTTGGTCTTTTTTAGCATTTTCAATTTCGGCAGGTGTCATTTTATCATTTAAATGAGCCTGAATTTCTGTAAGTTGTGCTTCAAACTGTTTTCTCTGCGCCTTATATTCTTTGCTGTCGATTGCCATATCTTTCCAGGAATTAAGCCCGCCGGTTAATTGTAACTTTAGTTTTTTAGTACGGCTTATTTTTTCCTGCGGCAGAGATTGCATACGTTTTTCAGCAATTTGAATTTGTTCGGGAGTTAAAATCGCAAAACCGTTCGGATTGTTTAAATCCTTGCGCATAGCTTCAAAACGTCCTTTGCGGGATGCAGAAACCTGCGCTTTTGCAACCCAGGCTTGAACAGGGAATGAGGCAATAATACCGGCTGTCATACCGGTCAGCATAGGAATGATTGTTTCTGCAAATCCCTTATTAAATTTAAACTTTTTGGCAATTTTATTCATAAGATTTTGTACGGTTTTTAATTTAGATGAAGCAAGCCCAAGTGAAATACCTGCCAATTCAGTGAGCATAATCGCGGTCTCAGCGCCGGTATTAGCTGCGATTTCCATATCCTGCGCCCGTTTTTGCGAATATTCATCCATAATGTCAATTGCTCTCAAAAGCGTTTTGCCACGCTGAACATCTTCGGGGTTAAATTCTTCCGGATGCTGTTTTAAATACTCTAAACGCTTAGCTTCCATTATGTCGCGGCTCTGTTTCCAGCTTGCATATGCCGGTTCATAATGTTTATAAGCTTTATAATCTCCGAACATTGACATAAAATATATACCTTCTTTGATTATATTAAACACGCTGATAGTATTTTTTGTCATAAGTTTTAAAAATCTTTACATTTCGTAATTTTCATGCTCTAATAAAAAGCAGGCAGGTGCTTTTCGCCTGTATGAGACATTTTAGGAGAGGTTATGAAAACAGAAGAAAGAACATTTGTAGCAATTAAGCCCGATGGAGTAAAAAGAGGTATTATCGGGAAAATCATTGAAAGATTCGAAAACAAAGGGTTTAAGATTGTTGCAATGAAATTATTGCAGGTAACGCCCGAATTGGCTGCCAAACATTATGAAGAGCATCAGGGAAAACCTTTTTATAACAGACTTGTACACTATATAACAAGCGGCCCGGTTGTAGCAATGGTTATTGAAGGCTATGAAGCCATTGAAAGCGTCCGCCATATTGTAGGTGCTACAAATCCTATGAATGCAGATGTCGGTACAATAAGAGCTGATTTTGCGCAAGTGATGGAATATAATGTAATCCACGCTTCTGATTCGCCGAATAGTGCGCAAAGAGAAATAAATCTCTATTTTAAGCCCGAAGAAATCTATGATAACTGGCAGTCTATGCTTGAATTGATTACATACAATGAAGAAAGATTTCAGGGATAGGTGCAGGTAGGGAAGCGTAAGACCGGATATGACACAAGGTTTTAGTTACGATTTAATCCATATAGATAAAAATACCGGTGCGCGTGCCGGTATTTTACACACTCCGCACGGGGATATTGAAACGCCGATATTTATGCCGGTCGGAACTAATTCTACGGTGAAGCTTGTAACAAATAATAATCTGTATGATACAGGCGCGCAGATAATTTTGGCTAATTCTTATCATCTTTATCTGCGTGCAGGACATAAGCTTATTGAAAAATTCGGCGGTATTCACGGCTGGATGAACTGGCAGAAACCTGTTTTGACTGATTCCGGCGGTTTCCAGGTGTTTTCTCTTGCACATCTCAGAAAAATCTCGGAAGAAGGGGTTGAGTTCAGAGCCCCGAAAGACGGTAAAAAACATTTTATAAGCCCGGAAATATCTATGGAAATTCAGCAGGCAATCGGGGCGGATATTATTATGGCATTTGATTGGTGTGCGCCGTTTCCTTGTGATTATAAAACAGCAAAAGAAGCAATGGAGCGGACTCACAGATGGCTCGAAAGGTGTATGAAAGCTAAAACCTCAACAAATCAGGCTCTTTTCCCGATTTGTCAGGGTGCGTTTTATGATGATTTAAGAAAAGAAAGCGCTGCTTTTGTATCCTCATTTGATGCTCCCGGTTACGCTATAGGCGGATTGAGTGTCGGTGAGGATAAAGAAACTATGAACCATTTTGTTGAACTTACGGCTCCTCTATTACCTCAAAATAAACCTCGTTATCTAATGGGAGTCGGAACTCCGGAGGATTTATTGGACGGAATTAAGCGCGGAGTCGATATGTTTGACTGTGTCCTTCCAACAAGAAACGCAAGACACGGTTCTTTCTTTACTTCGGAAGGCAAGAAACAGATTAAGAATGCTAAATTTTGGGATGACCCGCGTCCGCTGGATGAAAACTGCGATTGTTACGCTTGCAAAAACCATTCGAGGGCATATTTAAGGCATCTTTACAAGTGCGGAGAAGGAACCGGGCAGGCTTTAATGTCTATTCATAATATAAAATTCCTGATAGATTTTGCTAAAAAAGCAAGACAGGCTATTTTAAACGATGAGTATGAACAATTTTATCTTGAAAACTACTCTAAAGTATCAGTCGGCTAAATGTTGAGTTTTAAACGGGAATTTATCAATAAACTTTATATCTTCACCCGCTTCATTTTCTACAAATTGATAATTCTGTTCTAATAGGTTTATGACTTCTTCCTGTGACATATTTTCACTGCTTGCAATCTTTTTAAAATCGTTATTCCAAACAGTTACGTTATTGCCGACGGCATACATGTTATCCAGCGCAGCGTTTTTTTCTTTGCCGCATATCATTGTAAACTTAATTCCGAGATAGTCTAAAGCATCTGCTATTGTATTATATAAATCGAAACTTCTTACAGTTTCTTTATCTCTGTTATTTAGTGCCCAACCGCCGAATATAAAACCTTTTATTTCTTCACATGAACGGTTTAGTTTAGATACAAATTGAGCTAAATCTTCTTTTATGGAATTCAGAGGCTGCATCTCGGGGGCGGCGTGGAACATAAAATTCTTGTCTTTGCCAAATAGTACGCCGGCTGTACAGCTGTTAATATTTTCAGTGCGCAAGCCTCTGTGATTTGTGCAGATGGAGCCTTTTTTAATCAGATAATCGTGGAAATATCCTACGTTTTTTGCATAACGAATTTCCGGGTAAGGTACTTTTGATAAATTAATTTGTGGCATATGTATATAAACTCCTTTTATTTGTTATTAATAAAAAACCTAAAAATAAAATTTGCTTCAAAAATCCAAATGTTACAAAACTTAATATAAAGGCAATTTTAAATGCAAAAAATTTTTTATATATATAGTGTAGTGAATAAAAGGTGTTAATTATGTTTAATTATGGAATGTACGGTTATCCGATGATGGGTGGTATGGGTTACGGAAATACACATCAATATTTCAAATCCAGATATGGATATGAAAACGACTTTAGAACTCAGCCGTATTGGCAAGAATTCCCCAAACCTGTTACTCCGAGAGCAAGAGAGGGGATTAAACCTTCTTTCTGGCAAAGGTTGTTAAATAAAATTGCAGGGTAATGGCTCTATATTATATTTATTCATGTTATGATTAATATGTTGAATATAATTAGGAGTTCATTATGGCTAAAGATTGCAGTTTTGATGTTGTTTCCGAATTCGATAAGCAGGAGCTTGTGAATGCGGTTGATCAGGTTAAGCGGGATTTAACCTCACGTTTTGATTTGAAGAATTCCAATTCTACAATTGATTTGGAGGCGGATAAGTCTATTACAATTACGACAAATGATGAGATGAAGCTTAGAAATATTTATGACATTCTACAATCCAAGCTTGTTAAAAGAGGTTTGAGTATAAAGATTTTAGATCCGCAGACCGTAGAAAATGCATTAGGCGGGAATGTAAGACAGGTTTTTAATCTTAGAAAGGGATTGACTCAAGAACTTGCTAAAAAAATTGTTGCAGATATAAAAGACACAAAATTAAAAGTTCAGGCTTCAATTCAAGGCGAGCAGGTGAGGGTTACCGGAAAAAGCAAGGACGATCTGCAGGAAGTTATACAAATTTTGAGAAAGAATGAGGATAAGTATGATTATCCGCTGCAATTCACTAACTATAGATAAGCATGACTAATTTAGAAAATACAATAGACAGAATACAGGAATTAATCGACTCGGAGGCTGAGCCGCAGCTTCGTGATGAATTAAACAGTTATCACTCTGCGGATTTGGCGGATATTTTCCAACAAATTAAGCCCGAAGAGAGGCTTAAGTGTATCACGCTTATAGATGAAGAAAAAGCTGCCGATATGATAGAGTATTTGCCGCCGCAGCTGCAGGTTGAGATATTAGGCGATATTGATACGGATCTTGCATCACGTTTAATTTCCAAATTGCCGCATGATGAGGCGGCGGACGTATTAGGAGATATGGAAGAGGATGAGTCGCAGGCTTATTTGGATCAGCTTCCAAAGAAGTTCTCTTCCGAGGTGCGTGAACTTTTAACATACAATGAAGATACTGCAGGCGGTATTATGACTCCGCTGGTACTTACCGTATATGATAATATGACGGTTAAAGAAGCTCTCGAGACAATAAGAATTAAGGCTGAAAAAGAAAACATGGAACTTTATTATGTTTACGTGGTTGATAAACATAATCATCTTGTAGGCGTTGCTTCTTTGAGGAATTTGATTACGGCACCAACGGATTTGAATATTTCTGACATTATGTCTAAAGATATTGTAAAGGTTCATGTTGATGATTATCAGGGACATATTGCCGATATTTTTATGAAATATCAATTTAATGCTCTGCCGGTAGTTGATTTGTATAATCATCTTAAGGGGATTGTAACCTGGGATGATGTTCAGGATATTGTCGAAGAAGAAACAACGGATGAAATTTTGACATCTTCAGGTATTGTCACTGACTTGGGTGATGAGGATGATGATTTGCTTACCGGAAGTCTTGCGCATTCGATTAAGGCAAGAATTCCCTGGCTTTTTATAACACTTATCGGCGAATTTCTTGCGGTAACTGTTACAAACAAATTTGACCATACTTTTACCGCGCTTCCGGTTATTGCCGCTTTTATGCCTCTTTTAGCAGGGTTGGGCGGTAATATCGGAACACAGAGTATTACGCTTATGGTTCGCGGTATGTCAACCGGGCATATTTCTCTGAGTTCCGGCTGGCACCATATTATGAGAGAGACTGTAACCGGTTTAAGCATCGGCGTTATATTCGGTATGCTTGTAACATTTGTAACCTGGGGATGGCAGCATAATCTTGAATTAGGGCTTATTGTCGGGGTTGCTATGTCTCTTAATATGACTATTGCAACTATGATTGGAACTTGTACTCCTTTAATTTTAAAGAAAATGAAAATTGATCCGGCGGTAGCTTCAGGCCCTGTAATTGCAACGACAATTGACGTTATAGGCTTGGCTGTTTATTTAATGCTTGTTACATGGTATTTAATAAGTTTATAGATGGAAGAAAAAAGATATAATCAATTCAGCAGATATTTGAAAGATAAATTCGGAGCAAAGGTTTATAAAATAACCATCGATGCCGGTTTTTCCTGTCCTAACCGTGACGGAACAATTTCAAATTGCGGATGCATATTCTGTGATGACGGCGGAAGTTTTTCGCAGGCGCATTCTAATAATTTGAGTATTGAAGAACAGGTGAGAGTCGGAGCAGAAACTTTAAAACAAAGGTTCAAGGCTGAAAAATTTATGTCTTACTTTCAGGCTTTTTCTAACACATATAAGCCGGTAAATGAATTAGAAAAAATTTACACTGCCGCTTTACACCATCCTGACATAGTCGGGATTTCAATAGGCACAAGGCCTGATTGTATTGATGAAGACAAATTAAAACTTATCTCTTCTTTTGCTCCGGATTATTACACCTGGATTGAATACGGATTGCAATCAGTTCATGATAAGACTTTACTCAAGATTAACCGCGGGCATGATTACAAATGTTTTTTGGAAGCTTATGAAAGAACTAAAAACAGGGGAATAAACATCTGTCTCCATGTCATATTAAATCTTTTTGAAACATATGATGAGATGATGGAAACTGCTAAAACAATAGCTAAACTTGAGCCTGAAGGGGTAAAAATACATATGCTATGTGCGCTTGAAGGTACAAAGCTTGCAGATATGTACAGAGCCGGCGAGATTGAATTCATGACAGAGGATGAATACGTAAGTACTGTTTGTGATTTTCTTGAGTATTTGCCTCAAAAAACAACAATTCATCGACTGGCCGGAAACGGTTTAAGAACGGAACTTGTTGCGCCGCGATGGATAGGAAAGAAGCTGGATTGTCTGAATAAAATCGACAGGGAATTTGAAAAAAGAAATTCGCGACAAGGAGCGAAATTGATGAACCCGCAAGTAAGTCTATATAAAAATTAATTTAAAACCTATACAAAGCTGTTGTTTTTAACTATAATACAGTTATGGATAAAAAAGTCATATCTACGAACAGAAAAGCTTTTCATGATTTTTTAATTTTTGATAAGTTTATAGCGGGAATTGTGCTTACCGGAACTGAAATTAAATCTGTCCGCAAAGGTACTGTTAATCTGAAAGATTCTTTTGCAAAAGTTGAAAATAATGAAGTTTTTTTATATGGAATGCACATTTCTCCTTACGAACAAGGTAACAGATTTAATCATAAACCTGATAGAGTAAGGAAGCTGCTTTTACAAAAACGGGAAATTCTGAAAATTCAGGACCGTGTGAAAAAAGACGGTGTAACAATTATTCCTTTAGAATTGTTTTTAACTCATGGATTTGCTAAAATTGAATTGGGTCTTGCGAAAGGTAAAAAGATTTACGATAAGCGTGATGCGATTACGAAAAAAACGCAGGAAAGAGATATCGCAAGAATGATGAAACGATAGGGGTATTAACGGAAAGAGGATAGGCGGATGTTTAACAGAGAAATGATTTTAAAAAGTTTGAATACTGAAAACTATTATATAGACAAGCATTCGCTTGATTTGTTCTTAGAAGACTGGAAGATTGAATCAATTTATGAAGATGAGGATGGGCTTGAGTTTTATGATGATTTAGCTCTTGAGAAAATTAAAAAAGGAATTTCTTTAAAAGCCCAAGGCTATAGTGATGATCAGATTGTAACAAAGCTTAATCGTATGGAAGCAAAGGTCGAAAAGTATAATGAACCGGCAAAGCCTGTCCAGCCTGTAATGGTAAGTGAACTATTGAGTGAGAACAGTTCGGAAAATAATCAATCGGAGGAAGCTTCAGCAGAAGTTGCCGTAAGAGAGTCTGAAGTTCAATCTGAGGTTATACCTCAAGGAAAAAGTTTTACGCTTGATGTATCTTCACAAACTCTTCAGATGCTGGCAGAAGCTGTTGCTAAAAAAATAAGTGATGATATTAAGAACTCGGATATGGTTAGTAAGCTTGTAGAAGCCGGTGGGTACAAGCGGGATAATGAAATTTTGGCAAAACAGGTAAAAGAGCTTCTTGAACATAACAAAGAATTAACTCAAAGAATTGAGCAGCTGGAAAGCCATCCTTCCAAAAGCTTTTGGGAAAAAATCTGGGGGAAAAGATAATTTTTGGAATATGAAGCATTTTTAGAGGAACTGGATAAACGGCTTGCGGCTTATTTTAATGAATACAAAGAATATATTTGCTGTGAGGTCGGCTGTTCTTACTGCTGTGAAAAGGGTGATTATCCGCTATCGGATATTGAGCTTCAATATTTGATGAAAGGTTACATTTTACTTGATAATGCCGTAAAACAAGCTGTCCGAAATAATATAAAAAATATGAAAAAGGGCGGCGTCTGTCCGTTTTTATTAAATAATAAGTGTTCTGTTTACGCTTTTAGACCCATAATATGCAGAGTACATGGCCTGGCTTATTTATGCAATAAAAATACGGTAAAAGTTCCGTATTGTGTGAATTATGGAAAGAACTACGCAAAAGTTTATGCCAACGGCGAAATCGAAATAAACCCCATAAAAGAAAATCTTGATACGGGTTTTGTCTTAAGTAAATTTAATTACAATGAAATCAGGAATTTGTGCGATTGGCTAAGGTAAGAAAAGCATAAAAAAAACCACCCGGTGTGTGTATCGAGTGGGTTTTGTTTTCTGCATCCTAATGGTCTTTTTAGTGTTTATTATCTAGGAGTTTATATGATTTTTGGGGTATATTGCTATTTAGTGTTTCGGCTACACTTAAAGTGTGTATTTATATTATTGCACATAAGAATTTTAAGTCAAGGGGGTAAATCAATTTTGTTTAAAAAAATGTTTTAAAATGCGAAAAAGCTTTTGAATACGGAGTTTTGCGCGTTTACAAAACTTAACATAAGAGCAAAAAAATAAAGGGTATTAATAATTGTAATTAATACCCTTTATTTTTAATCATGCTTTTATTTTATTCTAAAGACTGATATCCTGATTTATGAGATTTTAGTAAAACTCCGCGTTTTGAAGTCTGGATAAAATCAATCATTTTTTCTATGTATTCATTCATCGGAATTTCAGCTTTTATTTTTTCAATGGCCTGTGTGGTATTGTATTCTTCCGAAATTAAAAGTTTAAAAGCTTCATTTGTTGCGGTTCTGATTTCTTGCGGAACACCGCGTCTTTTCATTGCAATGACGTTTAAGCCGCGCGGAACCGGAGGACGTCCTTCACCTTTTGAGTATGGAAGTATATCCTGACGTGATGCTGAAAATCCGCTTATAATTGCCATATCTCCAATTCTGATATTCTGATGGAATACGCTCATGCCGCCGACAAATGCTCCGAAACCGACATGGACATGTCCGCCTAAAGTTACGAGGTTAGCTAAGATTACCTGATCTTCAAGCACGCAATTATGTGCAATGTGAGCACCAACCATGATTAAACATTTTTTGCCGACTCTTGTAGTAAAATCTCCGCAAGCAGCGCCTCTGTGGATAGTTACGTTTTCTTTAACAATTGTTTCATCCCCAATGATAACTTTTGTGGGCTCACCTTTGTATCCTAAATCCTGCGGTTCTGAACCGATTGTGGAGAACGGAGAAATTGTACAATTTTCACCGATTTCTGCAAACTCAATATAAGCGTTTGCAATAACTCTTGTTCCTTTGCCTATTTTTACTCCTTCCCCGATAACGACATTAGGGCCTATTGTAACACCCTCTGCGATTTCAGCAGAAGGATGTATTACCGCTGAAGGGTGGATGTTTGATTTTTCTAATACTGTATTTGCCATTCTCTTTCTCCATATGAATATTACTACACATCAAGTATAGTATAAAAAAACAGATTTCTATGAAATATTTATATAATCTTTACTTTTATGTTTATTTTTTTTATACTACTGACATGGATATGTGTGTTAATTCTGTGTGTTTTGGTAAAGCTTTGCCGGCAAGTAAAAAGGCTGATTTTTCAAAAACGGTTTATGATGCAAAAAAAATACTCGGATTAGAAAACGGCTTATCTTTACTAAAGCTGGATTGTTCTTCTTTTCCGCAAATAAAGACTAATGATACCGGTATTGGAAAGCTAAATTCTCCTAAAGCACTTAATTTTATTAAGTTTTTAACATTCTATACCGGCGCGAACGCGGTAAAAATTTTTCCGTTCGGCCAGCATACAAGAACCGGTGAAAATTTTTACTGTCCGTATAATAAAACTTCTCTGACTATAGGAGAAGATAATATTAATCTTTTTAACCTGCTGGATAAGAGAAAATACGGAAACATTTTAAGCCGATATGATATTGAACCGTTTGTGAAACAAAATGGAAATAAACATAAAATAAACTTTGAAAATGAACTTGGAACGAGTGAAGATTATTGTATTTTAAAACCCTTAAAAACAGCATTTACAAATTTTAAGAATAATCTTTCTACAGAGGAGTTAAAATCAGAATTTGAAAAATATAAAATGAAGCCCATAGTGAATGAGGTTTATCCCAGGCTGGCACTTTATCCATATTTAAAGGACTGTGAACCTGAATTATTTAAGAATATTGATAAATCAGCAGAAAAACAGCTAAAATATAAAAATTATCAGGAAAGGTATAAAGATGAAATAGAGTTTTTTAAATTCCGGCAATTTTTAGCTGAAAAAGATTTCTTAGAAGCTAAAGAAAAATTTAATGCAGATAATATAAAACTATTCGGTGATTGCCTGATAGGATTTTCAAAACAGGAAGCCTGGGCTTATCCGGAAGCATTTAAAGGTTCTGTCGGCTGGGATCTTCCGGCATTAGATACAGGGACTTTATTAAAACACAAGACCGCCGCTAATAAAGTTTTCAATGAAAAACTTACATTTTTCCTTGAACATTTTGATGGTATAAGGTTTGATGTCGGCTGGTGGTATGCGATAGCAAGAGTAGAAGAGAACAATGAAGCTTGTGAATATGACTTTAAGCATAAGGTTTTTGATTATATTGAAAAAAAAGCCAAAGAAATAAAAGGAAAAGATTTTAATACAAAAAACCTGATTTTTGAAATGGATGGCTTTTCTCATTTATTTACCTGGGATAAAAAGCCGGTAACTCCTTTAAAAAATATAAGAAATATTGTAAGTGTTTTAACTACCGAATATGAACACAACAATAAAGAAGCCTCTACTACCGGCTGGGGACATCCTGCGTTTTTCAAAAAATATGGTATGAGGGAAGATGAATTTATAATCGGAACAAATAATCACGACGGCGAAAATCTTAGAGTTCTTGCAGAATCAAAAACAAAAAATAACAGAAATAAGCGCAAAAACACAATACCTGTTCTTGCAAAAGCATTGAATATTCCGGCAGAAACGCTGAAAAATCCGAAAGAATTCATAAAAGCAAAATTTGCAGAATTATTTACGGTTAGAAACCAATTTTTATTTTTTGTAGATGTTTTGGGCTCAAATAAAAATATAGATGATCAGACAGAGGCATCTAAAAATTATCGTTTCAGAGTAAACAGGAATTTTGAGGAACAGTATCATACAGCATTACAGCAAGGTAAAGGTTTTAATATAATGGAGGCTCTGGGGCTTGTAATGCATTCAAGGAAGCTTTACAGTACAAATCCGGATTTATATAAAAAGGTTATGTACTATGCAGATTATTTGCGGGCGCCCGGAGCAAAATCGGAGCGCGAAGCAAATATTGCAGAACATTGTAGTATATAATAAATTATTTCTTACTAACCAATGCTTTATTAAACATCTGTCTGTAGTAATCCATGTTAATATTAAGATCTTCACCGATTTCAAACAGCATTGAAAGCAGGTCTCTATCTGCCTGACAGGTTATATTTTGGATTAATTCGGCAATATTTGCAACTATTTTTGAGAAATAATAGCTTTGAGCTTCTGCAATATCAACTTTTATTTCAAGCTTCGCTATGCTGTCCAGAAGCTCTAATGTTGCATCTACCTGCTGCAGGTCTAAGGCATATGATAGCCTGTTAATATTTTGTGCAACTTTTTTGCTGAATATTCTTGCAGTCGGAGTCTTATCTATCTCAATACCAATTCTTTTGGCCTCAAAATTGATGTCGGAAGCCTGCTGGATAATATCAGCATCAAGAAATCCTCTCGAGTCTACAAAAAGGTCGTTAAACTGTTTTGTCAGAACATATTGTGCTGAAATCTTAAATTCTTTAGGTATTTCAAGTCCCAGTGTCTGCATTTGATAGATTGAACCTTTGCCTTCGTTATACATTGATTCATATGTATTTGCAAACAGCTGTAAGCGGCCTTTAAGCATAGTTTCAAGTATCTTGCGTCTTTCTTCAATAAAGATATCCTTGAGTGTAAAATACTCTGCTCCGAAATATCCGTCGATTGTTCTTATAATTTCCGTAAGCGGTGACACAAGGTAAGTTCTTACAAGTTCTTTTTGAATATTCTGGAAATCGTCATCCGTAGAATATTCCTTGATTGCGCATTGGAAATCTCCGCCGGAGAATTGAAGCAGTACAAATACCATATTTGATTTTTCGAGCGTAATTTTTGATTCTACCTCAATATGACCTGTAACAAGTTTTGAATTTCCTTTTGTAACGATTTTGTAAGCGTGTTTTTTTATCTTGTAGCAATAAACATTCTCTTCATCTTCAATCTCCGCATAAAGAGAAGATATTGCCCACAGACTGACTATTTGTTTTGCCGTTACAACGGAGGGTTTAACAAATTTTTCGTAAACATCTTTGCCTGTACCGAATTCCGGAATATTACTTTTTGCTTCCTTTAGGATATCAAGGAAAGGAGTTTCCAAATCCTTTTTTGTAAACGATTTTGCAAGCTGCATTACCCTTGCGGCGTATTTCATAATCTGCACGGTTTCAATACCTGAAATTTCGGAGAAGAACCAGCCGCAGCTTGTGTACATAAGCATTGCCTGTCTCTGGATTTCTAAAAGCTCCATTGCATGAACTTTTTGATCTTCTTCTAAATCCGGCAGAAAATACTCATCCTGAAAATTCTTGACGCTTATATCGCTTCTGTCCATAATTACGCTGATATAATTTTCTCTTGTCTCAACAGGATTTTTAAAATATTTTTTACCCTGTTTCTTGTATAAAGCAGCCATTTCATCTCTTAAATAGTCAAGAGCGTCTCTAAGCGGCTTTCTCCATTTCTGGTTCCAGCCCGGATGGCCGCCTGTTGAGCATCCGCAATCTTCGCACCATCTTCCGACCCCGTGGAAACAGCTCCAGGAAGAAACCGGCTTAATTTCTACTTCCCAATTGCTCCTGTATTTTTCAAGATATTCGCCGTAATTTGTTACGGTAAATCCGGCATCTTTAACTTTAACTTTCATAGCATAAGCAAGCGCCATATCACCAAACTTTGTATGATGTCCGTAGCTTTCGCCGTCTGTTGCAATATGTACAAGCTGCGGATAATTTCTTAAATCCGAAATCCCGTCTTTCAGGCGGTTAACAAATTTGTTGCCGTCTGTTAAGAGTTCATCAAATGCAACAGAACGTGAAATTGCACCATCGTAGAAGAATAGGTCGATATACTTGCCCGGTGCGGATTTAATATTGTATCTGTATGAACGTGCAGGGTCAATATTCCCCCAGCTTACGTCCTGCCAGGTGCTTTCGCCTTGTTTTCTTATTTTTTGTGCCTGATATGGAGAAAGTATGGTAAATTTTATGCCGTTTTCAACAAGAACCCGCAAAGTATCATCATCAACCGCAGTTTCCGCAAGCCAAATTCCTTCGGGTTTTCTGCCGAAGCGGTACTCAAAATCCTTAATACCCCACTTAACCTGTGTCTGCTTGTCTCTTTCGTTTGCAAGAGGCATAATCATATGGTTATAAACCTGAGCGATTGCGTTTCCGTGCCCTGAATACATTCTTCTGGAGTTAATATCCGCTTTTATAATTCTTTCATAAGTAAGCGGAGCAAACTCTTCCATCCAGTATAAAAGCGTCGGACCGAAATTGTAGCTGATGTACTCGTAATTGTTTACTACATTTAAGATTTCATTTTTAGAATTAACGATTTTGGATACGGAATTAGGATTGTAGCATTCTGCATTAATCCTCTCATTCCAGTCGTGGAAAGGCAGAGCGCTATCCTGCTGCTCGATTGCTTCAAGCCAGGGGTTTTCTCTCGGCGGCTGGTAAAAATGCCCGTGCACCGTTAAAAATACCTTATTTTTATCTTTTTCTTCCTTTTTTGTATCCAATTTATCCGGCATAATCTCTATTTAACTCCGTCTTTCTTTTCTTCGGGGGCTTTTTTCAGAATGGCTAACTGTTTAACGTCAACCCAGGTATCACCTAAGGCATCAGAAAATACTACGCCCTTAATCTGAACTTCATCATTGGTTTTTAAATCAATAAACTTTTCAGCTTCATCACGCTTAAGGAATAATTTCATTTCCGAAAGCGGAATGTCATGTGTCGTATCATCGCGCTTAATCAAAAAAGAGATATAATCATCGGATGATTTAAACGCTGGTTTATAATCTAAACCGAGAGTAGAAAACTTATCAAATTTAGCTTTCATAAGAACGGTTTTATTCAAATAACTTGAAGGTGAGTTAACAACAGTAAGCGGAGCAACCTCGTAAACGGTTGTTTTCTCCTGAACAGCTGCAGGAGCTGCAGCAGGCTGTGCATAAGCTTCTTCTATATAAACTGCACTTGTAGTCAAAATGCCTGCACTTAAAACCACTAACATTGCAGATTTGATGTACTTTATATATTTCATAACTAATACCCTCTTCTTTCTTTACATTGTAACATGCATTACGTTGATTGTAAATTTTACAACAGCTTGTTTCTAAAGATTCTTTTTTATGATATATTATAGTATATGAATAACTTGAATTCAATAAACAGAGAGCGGGAAGACAGGGCTAATCTTTCCCGGTATAAAGAATTAATCGAAACTATATCAAAAGTTGAGTATAAAAAGTTTTCAAATCTCGGCTTGATAGAGCTTTCGGAAGTTATCGCGCTTGCAAATTATACAGTCTATTATCTTGTTAACAGTTCGAAGAACAAAGAACTATATAATTCAGCATACCTTACAAAAGCAATAAAATGGGCGATAAGAAACGAAATGCGCCGCCGCTATAAATGGTATGTTATGAAAAACCAAGAATCGGATGAGCAAGAACAGATTAAAGATGCCGTATATAAGACGATTTTATCAGTAGAAGAGATGGCAGAAGGGGATAATCCTACTCAAATTAAGGACTCCAGAAGAACTCCCGAGGAGAAAGCGGAAATTGTAGAACTTAAAAACAGAATTTGTGAGGCGATGAAAAAGCTTTCCCAGAGAGAACAGGATTTGATTGAAGCTAAATATTTTTATGATAAAAAATTAAAAGATATTTCTGTGGAGTTTAATATTTCACAATCAAGGATTTCAAGAATTATACAAAATGCTCTGGATAAGATAAAAAAAGATTTATTGAAACAGGAAGTAGTAGCTGATGAAAACAATATTTGAAAAATCGACGGGAGCTGACGGTATCGGTGTTTGGGAAGGAAGTTTAGGAGATTTTTTACCGAAAGAATTGTTAAGGGAAGGTAAAATCGGGCTTCCTCAATTGAGCGAACTTGATGTAATGCGCCATTATAAAGAATTGAGCGACAAAAATTTTTGTGTGGAAAAAGGGTTTTATCCGCTTGGTTCCTGCACTATGAAATATAATCCCAAGGTTAATGAACTTCTGGCTTCTCTTGAAGGGTTTACAAACCTGCATCCGCTTCAAACGGATGAAGAGTCTCAAGGCGCTTTAGAGCTTATGTATAAACTTCAAGAAGCTTTAAAAAAGATTACCGGAATGGATGCAATAACACTTCAGCCTGCTGCCGGCGCACATGGCGAACTTACCGGCATGATGATTGTTAAAAAGTATTTTGAAACTAAAGGCGAAAAAAACAGGAAAAAAGTTATTGTTCCGGATTCAGCTCACGGCACAAACCCTGCAAGTGCTAAAATGTGCGGCTTTGATATTGTAGAAGTTAAATCAAACGCAAAAGGACAGGTTGATATAGAGGCCTTGAAAGAGCTTCTGGATAAAGATGTTGCAGCGATTATGATGACAAATCCTAATACTTTAGGGATTTTTGAAGAAAATGTTTTAGAGATTTCAAAACTGATGCACGAAAACGGCTCTCTTCTTTATTATGACGGAGCAAACTTTAATGCGGTTATGGGCTGGACAAATCCGGCTCTTATGGGTTTTGATATAGTACACTTAAACCTGCATAAAACATTTTCAACTCCCCACGGAGGCGGAGGTCCCGGAGCAGGCCCTGTCGGAGTAGTCGAATCTTTAAAAGAATTTTTGCCTGTCCCTGTTATTGATTACGTTGGCGGGAAATATGTAAGAAACTATAATCTTTCGCATTCAATCGGCAAAGTAAGAAGTTTTTACGGTAACTTCGGGGTTCTTGTAAGGGCTTATGCTTATATTCTTATGATGGGGAATAATTTAAAACTTGCAAGTGCTGATGCTGTTTTGAATGCAAATTATCTGAAAGAAAAACTCAAAGGCGCTTATGATTTACCGTATGATGAGCCTTGTATGCATGAATTTGTTCTGTCAGGAGAAAGACAACATCATCAAGGCGTCTCAACTTTAGGTATTGCAAAGAGACTGATGGATTATAACTGCCATCCGCCAACGGTGTATTTCCCGCTCATTGTGCATGAAGCTTTAATGATAGAACCTACAGAATCCGAATCAAAAGAGGTTCTGGATAATTTTATTGAAGTTATGCTAAAGATTGCACGGGAAATTGAAGAAAACCCGGAAGAGGTTCTCAAATCCCCGCAAACAACGCCGGTCAAAAAAATTGATGAAACACTTGCTGCCCGCCATCCTGATTTAGTTTTTAAGGAGTGATAATTAGTAGGTGCAGGAAGCAGTGCTTTATATTTTTACGATATCCTTCTTTATTATATTGTAAAATTTTTCATCGATAGAATGAAAATCTGCAAAATTTACAACATATGGTAAATCAGAATTATCAAAAAGAAATTTTATTAATTCTAATTTGTCATAAGGTATCTTAGTATTGCCTTTTATCAGAATATCTAAATCAGAGCTTTTTTCAAAATTTCCTTTAACTCTTGAGCCGTAATAATAAAAATCATAATCTGCTTGATACGATTCTAATATACTTTTAATTATTATTTCTTCTTTTGGAGTTATACCTTTAATCATTATATAGAATTCCATTTTTTTAATAAAAAATCTACATCAGTTAAAAAATCAAGAATAATTTTTAATAATTCCCTTGATTTTTCAATGTTGTATTCATTTGAGGTGTTATTACGCTGTCTGTAATACTCTTTCCACCTGAGCCAGGACTGCGCAAACCCATAGCTTTCCATATATCTAAAGATATTATTCATAGTCAGCTCTTCTTCTTTTTTGCTATATTGGAGCTTAAAATATTTTTTCATAGTTTTCCATGCAGTTTCAAAAGTGTATTCAAATCTTTTTACGCAAGAGTCAGCATAAATAGAGCACATTTCCGGCTCATCGTTTCCTTCTTGATAAACACTGTAAGATTTTTGTAAAGACTCTTTGGCTTTTCTTAATGCTTCAATATCTAAATCTATATTATCCATAAACTTATTTTACAGAAAAATCCGGGATTTATCAAATATTTACAAACTATTTGTTGTAAAATAGAGTAAAGAGGTTTTAGAAATGAAAAAGGTATATATAGAAACAATGGGCTGTCAGATGAATAAGTCTGACGCAGAACGTATGTATGGAATGCTTGAACATTTGGGGTATACGCAGACTGAAAATCCGAAAGAGGCGGATATGCTTATTATTAACACCTGCTCAATAAGGCAGTTATCGGAAGATAAAGCCTATAGCGCAATCGGTGTTTGGGGCAAGTGGAAGAAAAATAAGCCGGATTTGAAGATTGTATTCGCCGGATGTGTTGCCCAGCAAACTGGAGAGAAGCTGTTTAGACGTGCTCCTTATGTAGATTTAGTTGTCGGAACCCAGAGGCTTTATGAGCTTCCTGAACTTGTTAAAAGAATAGAAGCCGGAG
>CALUPN010000033.1 GCA_944322625.1 Candidatus Gastranaerophilales bacterium
ACTTATGTTGATATGAACCTGCATATGGATAATTTTTCCCTGCCTGATAATATAACAGCAAAAGTTAAAACAAAAAATAAACGCGATTATATAGAACTGATTTATCCGGATATGCCATCTGTCAGATACCTGAAAAACCATGACAAAATAAAAGGGACAAAAGGGGTAAATTTTGCATCTTTCATACAAGACCAGGCTGATTCAGGCGGATTAGATGACTTAAGTGAAAATTTGAGTGAAACAGTAGAAGATGCGGGTGAAACAATGAAAGCGCTTACCGATTTATTTCATACAGCAAATGATATTCTTGTAGATTTAAGACCGTCACTCAAAGAATCAGGCGAAAATCTTGCTATAACAACAAGAAATTTAACTGTCGCAACTGATAATATTGCAAATGTTTCCAAAGGCTTAAACCGCTCAGCTAAACCCAAAATTCTTGATAATACATTTTCTAATATCGAACTTATTACAAGAAACCTTGAACTTACGACTTCAAATACAGCACTTTTAACCAAACGTGCTGACAGCGAGACCGTAGCGCTCCTAAATTGCCTGATAAAAAACACAAACAAAGTTGTCTTAAACATAAATGACATAATAAAAGGTTTTAAAGTAACTCTGTCCAAACGCTTTGGCGGAATGAGGCTGATATTCGGGAAACCGTTGGAATAACTTTCCGCATTTGAGATTTTCTATATATAATTCATCATCTATTCCTCTCCGCCTGATTTGATTTCTGAACCTTTTACGCCTACTATACCGTTAGTTTCATAAAAATCTACGACTTCACCTTTTCTAAAAAACATTTTGTATTGTATTTTACCCGTTTTTTGTTCATAACTCACTGACCAACCGTCACGTAAACCGTTTTTATAACAGTGTTCATATTTTAAATCCCCGTTTGGGTAAAAACATTTATGTGTGCCGTGAATTTTGCCGTTTCTATATTCTATAACCCTTTTGGGCTTTCCGGTGTAATAAAAACTTTTGTACACTCCCTGTATTTTACTTTTGTGATAAAACGACTGCTGTTTAATTCTGCCGGTTTTATAATATTGTGTAACAAATCCTTCCTCACGACCTCTTGAATACGGAATTTCCCATTCCAATTCTCCCGTTTCATAATAAAAATACGCAGTACCGTCTTCTTTACTGTTTTTCCAAGGGGTTTGAGCACGCACCTGTCCGTTTTTGTAATACGAAATTCCTATGCCGGCAGATTTATTATTTCTAAAATTATTTACCTGTTTTAATTCTCCTGTTTCATAATACATTTTAGTTATCCCCTCTTGTTTTCCGTTTTTGAAAAAAGCCTCATGCTTCACCTGGCCGTTAGGATAATAACTATCCGCCTGCCCGTTTTTTTTATTATCAGAAAAAGCGCATTTTGTCTCTAAATATCCGCTTTGATTATATTCCTTGTAAAAACCCTGCTTTATACCGTTAACAAAACTTTCTTCCATATGAATATTCCCGTCGATAAAATAACTTCGAGCAATTCCGTTTAACTTGCCCTTCGTATAATTTTGTTTCAGATTCAGGATTTTTGTATTTTTAAAATATCTTTTTGTTATTCCGTCTTTTTTACCGTTTTTGTATGAAATTTCCAAATACAAATAACCTTGCGGCGTATAAATTTTCATTTTACCGTTTTTAGGATTTTTATATAGTGTCGGTATTATAAGCGAACCATCTGCGTAATATAATCGGTCAACAGCTTCATAAATATCTCCGAAGTTATATCTTAATATTGCACCACCGTCATCAAAATTGTTATTTTTGATTATCCTGTATTTTATAGAGTGGTCATCGGCAAATTTTATAATATCTTGAGCGGCAGATGTCGTATTAAACTTATTTTGCAGACAGTACAAAAAATCGGACTTATTTTCGGCAAACAATTTAATAAACTTTTTTGCATTTTTAGGCGAAAAAACACAAATAAAATCAAATGAAAATTGCGTAATAAAATAATTAAAATGAGTAAAACGTATTAACAAATTTTGTTTTTTAAATTCAGCAGTAACATATCGTGTTTCCATATTGTCATCTTTACAATACAACAAAATTCTATCAAACTTTTTACGTTTCTGATATTTTTTTAGCTCAAGAACTTCTGCCATTGTTTATTACCTCAAGAATATTTTTGCTTTACATTACGACAAAAGTGGTCATGTTAGTGTATAATGAAATTAAGCCAGGAGAAAATTATGTCAGATAAGCCCAGATACTCAAGAATTTCGGATATACTGGATCTTGCAATATTTATGTCATCAAGAATTCAGGGAGTAACGATAACGGAAATTGCAGAGAGGTACAATGTTTCAAGGAGGACGGCAGAGCGTATGCGCGATAGCCTAACGTGCATATTTCCTGCGGTTGATGAAATTGAAACTGATGATGTACAAAAACACTGGGGATTTATAAATTATTCAATCTCAAACCTTATCTCATTTACCCCGAAAGAAATTGCAAATATAGAACAGCTCCAAAGACGCACGACAAATAAAGAGATGAAAGAAGAACTCTCTAAAACAGTTGAAAAACTAAAATCATTAAACAGAAAACACGCTTTATCCCAAGAGACCAATATTGAATTATATATGCAGACGGAAGGCTACGCCGTAAGACAGATGCCGCAGTATAAAATAAGCGTTGAAACATTAGAAGTTATTCGGGATGCAGTTCAACATTCAAAAACGGTAACAGGAATTTATCACAACAAAGAACGATTAATAGAACCTTTGGGGATGATTTACGGAGAGAAAATTTATCTTGTTGCAAGAGAAAAAGCTAAAGGAGAAGGAATTTATAACTACCTTCTACACAAGTTTGAGAGCCTGAAACTCACGGATAGAACTTTTGATAAGGGGAATTTCAACTTGCAGGAATATACAAACATATCATTTGGGGTTTATCACGGCGAAATTTTGGATGTAGAACTCTTATTCTCTCAAGAACTGGCAGAAGAAGCCAGCCGGTTTAATTTCCACCCCACCCAATCCGGAAAATGGAATAAAGACGGGACTTATACCCTAAATTTTAAAGCAAGCGGAAGCCGAGAAATCATCTGGCACGTATTCCGCTGGGGCGCAGGATGTAAAATCATTGCTCCTAAGTCTTTACAAGATGAGTATAAAAATTACCTGGAAGATAATTTGAGGAATTATCAGGAATTTTTAATCACAAAGAGTGAGTAAAATGAATCAAACAGACCAAAGAACTAAAGATACAGAGGCATTTAAAGACGCATTTATTAATATCCTGGATATATTCAATGAAATTTGGGATGGGTAAGAAAAAGCTTATTCAGCAGAACAAAATTTAACTCATTCTGAAACCAAAGAAAAAACTATAAAAAGACGAGCCAAAGCACTAAAATATGCAAAAAAATATTTCACTCAAGAATTAAACAAATCTGAATATTACATAGGCTCTGAATTAAGCAAATTTGAATGTTACATGTATAATATTCGCGGCTTGCACATAACTTTCCGGTAAAAAAAGATTGTAAGTCGGGCATTAGTCTGCCGATAACTATCATGCTGAATAGCCGTCAAAGAATAAAAAGAAATAAAGTATGTGTTATGATTTGAGGCGTATTTCAGCATCTTACCAGCCGAAAATTAAAATCTTTTTAATTTGTAAGATCCTGAACAGCTTGAATATCGGAGTGAAATATTACTTACTCTTTCAATTCATTTACTCCCGATTTTCTACGCTTTCAGGATGACAAAAACTTACAAGACGATTTTTTATTTTATTGTCCGGTTAACTTTATTATACGAGCAATATCTTTTATTTGCTGCATCTTACTTTTTTATACTTTTTTTACCGGACAGTTATGGCAGCTTGCAAAAAGAACTTATCTGGGTTGTAGTTTTCCTTCTAAAGTATTTATTGTATAATGTAATTTGTTTGAATTTGGAGGGCATCTAAGTTATAGTTTCCTTTCGAAAGTATTTATTGTATAATCAAACCGGGCATCTTCTTTTTTATACTGCATATTCTTCGTCATTCAATTCACCTTTTAGCGCTAAATTAAGAAGTTTTGACAAGCCAATCGCTTTTGCTGCGGTCGAATACTTTACTGCATTATAATTCCGCTTATCAAAACACATTGCCTCCTGTTTTCCGTTCAATAAGCTTGCTGAATGACAATTATTTCTATCAAGCACCGTCAATAGTGAACCGTATATGTAATTACTGAAGTTTAATATTTCAGCCTTTTGAAATGTTATATCGTATATTCCGTAATTTTCAAATCTTGCCAAAATAGCTTTAAACCCGTACTCCAGTCCATCCATATTCCAGTGTACAAAAACCGGATTATTTAAATTTTTATAAAAATCAACAAAATCTTTGAGCAATTGATGTTCACTTTCTATAAGTGATTTACCCTGTATAAGGTAATCATGCAGCGCAAATATATGCACATCTTTTGTTACATAACTGACTAACGCTATCGTACAAATCGTCGGAGCAACGGCTCCGCCGCTGTAAAATCCGCTGCAAGAATAGTGCACAGTATAGGTATCACGCTCACGGCCCTTAATTTGCAATTTAATTTCGTCCATATCTTAGTCTCCGTTGTTTTATTACACGGCTATATTAAATTACAGCCACGTCAAAAACGGACGCAAACTAAAAAGGCTCCCTTGCATATTTTTTTAAACCCGGCAAAGGCGGATTGGCTTGCTCGTCGATATTAAACGAGACTGCATATTTTGCCACAGTACTGCCGCACTTTACAAAAACACTACGCTCTCTGCCCCCTCGTGCTCGAACCACAAAAGACGCTTCTCATCCTGCCTTTTGCCTTTTCATAAAAAAAGACTCCTTACGGAATCTTTTTAAACTGGGCAGGGGTGGATTCGAACCACCGTACACTCTCGTGAACAGATTTACAGTCTGTCGCCTTTAGCCACTCGGCCACCTACCCTTATTTAATTGTAAAATTTGCCTTTGACGGGATTTGAACCCGTGGCCTCTCCCTTACCAAGGGAGTGCGCTACCCCTGCGCCACAAAGGCTTACAGCTGCGGGTGTTTAACGCCCGACCCGGAGTGTTGCGCCCAGACCAGTCTCTCCATCCCGGGAATAAAAGCCGGTAATAGGAATCGAACCTACAACCTACGGTTTACAAAACCGTTGCTCTACCGTTGAGCTATACCGGCGTCAAGTTCTATGATATTAAAAACAAATTTGATTGTCAACCAAATTTTTGACTTCTTATCAGCTATCATTATAAAAATAATAACTACTACATTAATCGTATGATTTTTTACGAATTCTTTAAAGCATTCATATTAATTATCCGATTAAATAAACAAAAGAGGTACAACTATGCAAATCAACGGCGGTGTAAGATTTTGTGAAAACGGCATGAGAGCTTCCATAAGAGCAATGCATGTTCAAAGTGAAATTTTGGGTATGATAAATGAAAATGTTGCCGGCTTCGACAAAGTAGGCTTTCAGAGAAGAGAACCGGTAGTTTCTTCAATGACGGAATATATCGGAGTTCACGGATTATCCAGTACAGTCGACGACCAAGTCGGACGTATCATGAATTCGCAAAATCCGCTTGACATAACAATGGCCAATAAAGGATATTTTCAAATTCAGACCCCGCAAGGAGTCCAACTCACCAGAGACGGAAGGTTTAAACTTGATAAAAATGGGAATCTGCTTAATCTTGAAGACAATCCGGTATTGTCTGACGCCGGTATTCCGATTAAGCTTCCCGTAGTTCCGGATAATCCAACTCAAGTTATCGTAAATACAAAAGGAAAAGTAAGTGTTTATGATAAGAACACAAATCAGCTTGTTACTGCCGGAAATCTGGGTATTGTGGATGCTAACGGTATGGCGGTGCTAAATCCGGACGTCAAACAAGGTTATAATGAATACTCTAACGTAAGCATTCAAAACGAATTTATGGCAGTAAAGCCCGTCGTAAGAAATTTTGAAGCCAACAGGCAAATATTTTTAATCGAAAGCACCAATCTTCAAAAAGTAATTAGTCAGTTAGGCTCTGTATCATAGGAGATAATTTATGTATAATATGCAAGCAGTCGTAAGAAAAAGTATTAATAATGCAACAATGCAGTTTGAAAAGCTGGGTTATATTGCAAATAACCTTGCAAACTATAATACTGCAGCATACAAAACCTCCAGGTTTGAGCAAATACTCAGAGAAGACGGATATGTTGACGGCGCAATCAGAACAAATGCTCTTCAAGGTTCTATAAAAATTACAAATAATCCCTATGACATTGCAATCAACGGAGCGGGATATATTCCCGTAGTTTCTGCTGACGGAGAAGTCCAATACACAAGAGACGGTTCCCTGAAACGGGGAGAAAACGGTTATCTGATGACGGTCGATGACTGGATGGTCGGAGACGGTATTAAAATCCCGGCGAATTCATACAAACTGGAAATTAAACCGAACGGTGATGTTATGAATTATGATGATGCAGGTTCATTACCGGAAAAAATCGGGACAATTCCCATTGTACAATTTGATTGCCCGGAAGCTTTAGAACAAGGGCACAATAATAAAATGGTATACAATCACGAATCTGGAGCTCCGGAAATAATTAAAAATACGGATAACATTAAGCAATATGCAACGGAAATCTCAAACACAAATATTTATAATGAAATTAATGATTTAATGAGACTAAATACGTCCATGATTGCCAGTATGAACCTTATGAAAGTCGCTGATGATATGTATAACAAAGCGATAAATATAAGAGAATAGGATATAAAAAATGACATTTACTAACTTAGATTCAATAGGTAAAACTAATATAATGCTGGATTTAATCTCACAAAAACAGCGGGCTCTGGGTTCTAACATAGCAAACGTAGATACCCCCGGTTATGTGAGACGCGACATCGATTTTTCGCAATATTTAGGCTCAATGAACAGTCCGTTAGAGACAAAGCTTTCCACTGAGCTGGGTCCTTCCGGCGTAATTGAAGACCGTAGGAAGCAAGATGTTGATATTGCACAAGAATTAACAGAAATGCAAAAAAACGCTCTTTTATATACAATGGCCACAAGAAGAATGTCAAATATTATAACGGAAATGAGAACCGTTATAAATGTAGGAAAGTAGGTGTAATATGAGTATAATGGAATCTATTAATATCGGCTCAAATGCTTTAAAAACACACGGTTTAAGATTAGACATTCATGCAAAAAACATAGCAAATATCGATACTCCGAACTATGTAAGAAGAATTCCCGTCTTGAACGCTTCGGAAGATATTTCGTTTCACGGTTTGATGAACACAATGAAAAATGACGTATTCGGAACCGGGACACTTCCTTATCTTCAGGGCGGAGTCGTATTCAACGGCTGCGTTGAAGATCCGACAGTCGGAGAAAGAATTTACTCTCCGGGGCATCCAGATGCAGATGCAAACGGTTATATCAGAGCCTCCAACGTAAACGCAATGGTTGATATGGCAGATGCTATCATGGCTCAACGGGCATATGAAGCTAACCTTGCGCTTGTTAATATATCTAAGTCTATGGCTTCAAGAGCAGTAGAAATAGGCAGATAGTTTTGTCTCTCTTAAATAAGCTTTTCACTCCGTAAAAAGATTTGAACTTTGTATTTTATTTAAGTTATAATTAATAAAAAACGGAGTTTATTATGTTTGAAGAATTTAACGAAATTATATGCCTCGGAATGGGTGGTTCTTATTCTGAAATAGCAAAAGATAAACTGTTTAAAAAATATGATTTATATTTATATCAGCGTTCTTTAAACTCTATAAAAGAATGTATTGATTATGTTGACGAAAACAGCAATGCAATAACCGTTTTACCGGTAGAGACTACTTATAAAGGAATTATCAGAGAAACCATTGATAATTTGATTATGACCAAAAATCAAAATATTCAAATTCTTGCAGAGACAATTATTCCGGTTAATGATTGCATCCTGTCAAAAACTACCGAATTTTACAGCTTAACCGGACTTATTGCAAATCCGAATGCTCTTGCAAAAAGCAAAAATTTTGTAAGAGATGAAATGCCGCGGCAGCTCAGCATTGTAGTGGCAGACAGCATGGATGATTCAGCAAGGCTTCTTAATAACTATAATTTAACATATTCTATAATCGGAACCCACAAAACTGCCGAAATATATAATCTGAATATTTTAAGAGAACATATTGAAGATGATAAAAATAATAAACGCAGATTCATTGTAATAGGTGATTCCGAAACTAAGCCCACCGGCAAGGATAAAACAAGCATTGTCCTGTTCTTAAACGACAGACAGGGTGCACTTTTAGATATTGTACAAGTTTTTGTAAAATATCATATAAATATAACTCAAATTAACTCTAAAATGATGAATAATAATGCGGAAGAACAGGCAGTATTTATAGACTTTGACGGGCATAAAGAAGACGAAATAATACAAAAGTTGCTGCAAGATCTTGAACCGCAAGTAAAAAACGTAAGAGTTATAGGCTCTTATGCTAAGTTTTAACCGCTTTTACAAATAAGATTTTGCATTGTTTTAACTTTAACACGATTTCAATTAATTATTACTTAAAAACATTCTTGTGCTATAATTACATCACAAGAATGTTTTTAAGGTTTTTTATGTACAGAGATTATTTAAAAGGCAGAATAGGTTCATTAATTTATATTACGGGTACGCTAATCCGCGGTTTTTCGACCCAAACTTTTAACGAAAAAAAGTTTGAAATTACGCCGGATCAGTATGTAATTTTATCTCTGCTTATTGAAAATGAAAACATAATGTACCAGAGGCAGCTTGCGGAAATTACATTTAAAGACAGAGCGAATATTTCAAGAATTATTGAAATTCTGCACAAAAAAGGATTTATTGATAAAATCCCTGACAGCAACGGAAGAAAGATTTTCAAACTTGTTGTAACCGAAAAAGGGAAAAAAGCTCGTGATAAAATTTTAAAGACCGATATGGAACTCAGAAACATAATAACAAATGATATTTCGGAAGAAGAGCTTTCTCTTGCGTTTCATATTCTTGAAAAGATGAACTTTAATATAAAGGATTTGGTTAAACTACAGACATAGGAGAAAACAAAGTGGAAGAAAAAGAGGCCGGAAATATAAAAGATAATATACAAAAAAATGATGAAGAAGATTCGGAAGAAGAATTTGAAGAGGAAGAAGATACACGCCCTGAGTATATGAAAAAACGTGTTCTTGTACCTTCTATAACAGCATTAATATTTTTAATTTGCGGTATTTTTTATTCAATTCACACGATTTACTATAAATCAACGGACGATGCGTTTATTGAAGGACACGTAATTACCATTGCGCCGCGAGTTTCGGGGCCTGTATTAAAACTAAATATAGAAGATAATCAGGAAGTTAAAAAGGGTGACTTTTTACTTGAAATTGACCCTAATGATTATAAGGCAAAACTGAAAGAAACAAAAGCCAAACTGGACGAAGCAAAAGCTTCTCTTGTAAGCAGCGAAAACCAAGTCGTAAAAGCAATGTCCGATTTAGAATTTGCCCAAGCCGATTATGAGAGATATTCCAAAATGTATTCTAAAGGAATATCTTCAAAACAGAATTATGATTCCAGTTTAAATAAATTAACGGCAGCAGAATCCAACAATAAATCAGCAAAGGCAAAATATGATGAGATTATTGCTTCCATAAAGAAGCTTGAAGCCGAAGTTGAACAGGATGAATTAAATCTTTCATATACCAAAATATATTCCCCTGCAGATGGTAAGATTACAAACCGTACGGTTGAACAGGGTAATTATGTTCAAACAGCACAACCGCTGTTTGCGATAGTACCGGAGAAAATGTGGATTGTTGCTAATTTTAAAGAAACACAACTTGCAAATATGAAAAAAGGGCAACCCGTAAAAATTAAAATTGATACCTACGGAGGTAAAAAATTCAGAGGAGAAGTCGACAGCATTCAACGCTCAACCGGAGCAAGAGCAAGTCTGTTTCCGCCTGAAAACGCAGTTGGGAGCTATGTAAAAATCGTTCAGAGAGTTCCGGTTAAAATTATATTTACGGAAGACATTTCAAATTATAATATTGTTCCCGGCATGTCAGTCGTTCCGGAGGTCAAAGTCAAATAATGGGGGTAAATGACAGGGTAAATGACAGGGTAAATAACAGGGTAAATAACGGGGTAAATGACGGGGTAAATGACAGAACAAATAATGGTACAAATACGGGAAAAAATAAAAGAGCAGAGGCGAAACATAAACCTGCACCATTGTGGCTTGTAGCATTTTCAATACTTTTACCCACATCTTTTTCCTGTCTGGCAACTTCCGCAACAAACGTAGCAATACCGCACATTTCCGGTTATTTTGGTTCTACAATTGATGAAGCTAATTGGATTATTACTTCTTATATGATAGCAAATGCCTGCCTTATACTTATGTCAGGCTGGCTTGAAGGTTTGTTGGGAAGAAAGAATTTTCTGAAAATTTTTATTACAATTTTTACCTTAGGCTCCTTAATGTGTGCAGTTGCTCCGAATTTAAACTTAATGGTACTGGGCAGGTTAATTCAGGGAATTGGCGGAGGACCGATGACGCCGGTTTCTCAATCGATTTTGCTTTCTGCTTTTCCGCGTGAGCAGAGGGGAGTGGCAATGAGTCTATATGGACTTGCCGTTATGGTTTTTGCAATACTAGGCCCGACATTCGGCGGGTTTATTGTTGACAATGCCGACTGGCAGTGGATTTATCTTGTAAATGTACCTGTCGGAATACTTTCGGTTTCTCTGGTGCATGCAAATATCGAAGATACTGAGCATTTAAAAAAGGCTAAAAAAACGGATTTCCCGGGTATGATTTCTCTTGTTTTATGGCTTCTTTCCATGCAGGTTGTATTAGATAAAGGGCAGCAATACAATTGGTTTGATTGCGCCTGGATTTCGTGGCTTGCAGGTTTTTCTGCCTGTTCACTCGCTTTTTTTATCGTAAGAGAGCTAGAAGCTTCCAACCCGCTTATTAATTTGAGACTATTCAAAGATAAAAACTTTTTTATAGGTACGATTCTCAGCCCTTCAATCAATATGATTGTATTTTCCACAATAGTTCTGGTTCCGCAATTTTTACAAAACATGATGGGTTATACGGCAATATTGAGCGGTTATGTCCTGGCTCCGCGTATTATTTCATGTGTATTAATGATGATTGTCATTAATCCTCTTATGAAAATCTTTGATAACAGAATTTTAATCGCAATCGGTTTTTTCCTTCTGGGAGTATCTGTTCTGTTTTTTGTAAATTTGAATTTATCAATATCATTTATTTATATGGCAATTCCGCAGGTTCTCATGGGAGTCGGAGTAATTTTAACCTTTATTCCGGTTTCGTCTCTTGTCTTGGGGACACTACCGAAATCGATGTTAACAAACGGCGCGAGCCTGCATAATCTGTGTAAAAGTGCAATGACGGCAATTATAGCATCTGTTGCATCAACTCTTGTTGCACGTCATAGCCAGATGCATCAGGTTTATCTTGTTGATAACTTATCCGATTTTAATCTTGTATTCCAACAGAAATTTTCGGCGTTATTAGGGACTTTTATGTCCGATGCTTCAAGTTCTTTTGCAACAATAAAAACAAATTCTTATTTGTATAAATCTCTGGTTACCCAATCAAGATTAATGGCTTATGTAGATGTCTTTGCAACATTTGCGCTTATTTCATTCCTCTTAATTCCTCTTGCATTTCTTTTTGATACGGGAAATAAACATAAAAAGAATCATAAACATAAAGTTATTATGATGAAACAAATTCCGGGAGATAAAATATAACTAAAAAGACCTGCTTCTGACAGGTCATTTTAGTTTATTTGAATCCTATAGGCTTTCTGTTTGCCCCCTTGTTTTCGAGAAAATCCTTTAACGCTTTATCGAAATCTTCCTGTTTTATTGTAAAATTTTCTCTGTCAGCGGATGTATATGTTCTGTCCTCCATTTTCTTGAATATCCCCGCCCTGACGAAACCGTTTGTATGAGCATCATTAATAATTTGGCGAACATCAGCGCCGGTACCTTTGTATTTATGCAGCTTTTCTAAAATCGCATTTACATCCACATTTGTATCTATAGCCTTAGATGCGGAATGAATTTGAAAAGCTTCCCGCAATCCTTCCATATCCGGAACGGGAACTTCATAATGCTTTCCGAATCTCCCTGCACGGAGTATTGCTTTATCAAGGGCCTCATAATTATTTGTTGCACCGATTACAAAAACACTGTCACCGCCGTTATCAATATCTGTCATTAGCGTTAAAATTTGATTTACGACCTTATTTCCGTATTCATCATGACTGCCTCTGTTTCTTGCAACAGCATCAAATTCATCCAGAAAAATTATTGAAGGCTGATTGGTTTTCGCATCTTCAAAAAGCTGTCTCCAATTTGCTTCGGATTCACCAACCCACTTTGATTCCAAATCCAAACCATTTAAACTGATAAAATTTGCTTCAGCTTCATTTGCCAAAGCTCTTGCAATATGAGTCTTGCCGGTTCCGGGCGGTCCGTATAAAATAAAACCGTGATTTAGTTCTACATTATCGTAAGCATCCGGATAGCGAAGCGGATATATTATATCCTTTTTCAATGCATCTTTAAGCTCATTTAACCCGCCTACCTGAGCAAAAGTCACGGGTGTGGATGTCTTACGCGTTTTTTGCATAAGACTTGATAAAGTTTTCTTATTTATTTTGTCTATCTTTGCCTCAACATCTTTTTGAAAATCAAAAGCTCTTACAAAATTTTTACGAAACATACTTAGATTGGTTTTAGGTTTCTCCTTAATTTTTAATAAGCTGCCCTTAACATCCAAAGTGTCGCCATCTACTATATATAAACTTTCTTGAGGTTTCATACTGTAAGTTTTAGCATTGCTGATTAAATTTATATCGAAATCATTCAAATTGATAACTTCCGAATCACCAAGCATATTCTTAATAAAACCGACATTTCCGTTTATATTATCATCTTCAATAAAAAATCCGCGTTTTATTGCATTTTTAACGGCACCGGAACTCTCATACATTTTTTTAGCGGATTCACCGAGTTTTTTCCCGACTAAGATTAAATCTCCGAGTTTAAAATGTTCAAACATAGATGCCAGTCTGTCCTCAAGCGGAATTTGCTTTACAATGTCATTTATCGGCATTGGCACCCCTCTAAAATTAACCGGATAATAACCGGCAGCCATACTGTTGACAGGCGAATTTAATCCGGATGTTTGAGGCTGCTGATTTGATTTTGGTTTTGATATTGCCGAATAAGGCCTGTAATTTGTTGTAATCGGGTTAATTCTCATAGACGCGGTCCTCCTTATAATCTGTATAAAAAACCGGCTTGTAATTCTTTTTCACATGAATTTACAAGCCTAAAACAAATATATGTATAATTTCCTAATCCTGCAAATTCACAAAATATCCCATAGCTTAATAATCGAAATCGACATCACGTGTTTTCGATTAATAATAACTGAAATAAGTGAATTAAGATTAGCCAATTTATGCCCCTTCTTTAATTGTAGTTATTACACTATATATTATGTTTCAAAATCTGTCAATAGCCTGTCTTAATATTACTTAATCGTTCACCCGAATACTTGTCTGAACAACAACTAGGTTAACATGCCAAAAAATAAAAAACACTGCTTAAAAACTATAATGCCTGTTTTTTCATATAAGATGCGAAACTTTTATCTTCAATTTTATATCCGCAACCTTCATGGAGTTTACCGGGGTAGGAAATCTTTTTTGCAGGATAGTTTCTGCACATTTTAAGCCGCTTATCGTAGACAGAGCACAAACCCTCTTCCGTTACGTATTTACAAGCAAAAATAAGATTTCCGTTCTCATCTTTACCTCTTATATAAAATCTTCTGTATGCCGGAAAGAAAAATTGCATAATTTTAAAATCCGTTGTTGTATATGTATCAAAACTGTACATATAGCGACAACACTTCCCGCACTTTAAACATTTTCCCGTTATCTTATATTCAACCTTCTCCGGTACAAAATATGATAAAATCTCATTTTTCAACACAGTCAAAAAGCTTAACATTCCGTAACAAAAAATCCCCGCTATTATATTTATCTGATAGAATATTAACATAATACTAATTTTGAGAGAAAAAAACAATGGGAAATTACAGTATTCCGAAAAACAGGAAGAAAAAATCCAAACAAATTACAGTTGACAACCCTATGTTGAGCTTTATTGCCGGTTTAACGGTTTTCGCACTGGGCGTAATTTTAGCGGGAATGATTGCTTTAAAACTTTATCTTGCATCACTTCCGCCGATAAAGAATTTGAACACACTAAAACCGAACATCGTAACAACATTTTGCGCAGCAGACGGCGAAGTTATTAAAACTTTTGCCGGCTACACATATTCAAATGTTGAATTAAAAGAAGTTCCGGAACAGCTTGTTAATGCTCTTATCGCAACAGAAGACAAAAATTTCTATAAACACCCCGGATATGATATCCTTGGTCTGGCTCGCTCCATGGTTGCAAATATTCTGGCAGGGCATGTAGTTCAGGGAGCAAGTACAATTACACAGCAGCTTTCCAGAATTTTATTCCTATCCAATGAAAAAACATTTACACGAAAAATAAAAGAATTGCAAATTGCGGCCCAAATAGAAAAAACCATATCTAAAGATAAAATTTTAGAAATGTACCTTAATAATGTATATTTAGGTTCGGGAGCTTACGGAGTAAAAGGTGCCGCAAGAATTTATTTTAATAAAAATCTGAACCAACTGACGCTTCCGGAAATGGCATTAATCGCGGGACTTCCGCAAGCCCCGTCGGTTTATTCACCGTATAATAACAAAAAACTTGCAGAAAAACGCAGAAATCAGGTTCTTTTAAGAATGTATAAAATGAAATACATCGATAAAGAAACTTATGAAAAAGCTAAGAAAGCACCGATTGTACTTTCTACAATGCCTATAATGTATGCAACCAATAAAGCACCCTATTTTTGCGACTACGTTATGAAAGAACTTTATAAACTCGGATTTACGGAAGATGAAATCGTAAACGGCGGTTATAAAGTTATAACAACACTTGATTATAATGCACAGGTTAAAGCCAATGAAGCAATATTAAAAAACCTCAATGCCTGGGGACTTAAGAGCGACAAAAATCAGGCCGCAGTATTTTCCTTCAGTCCGATTGACGGAAGAATTCTCGTATATTCGGGCGGAAAAGATTATACAAAGAGCCAGTATGACCGCGTTACTCAATCTTTAAGACCTTCAGGCTCAGCATTTAAACCGTTTATTTATACTGCAGCCATTGAAAAAGGATATTCTCCGAATGATATGATAGATGACTTACCTTTCAAAGTCGGAGATTGGACTCCGAAAAATTACGGCAACAAATACAGAGGACCGATTCCTTTGTATACCGCTTTAATGGTTTCGTCCAATGTATGCACGGCAAGATTAATGGACGCAATAGGCGTAAGGCCGGTTATACAATTAGCACGTGTTATGGGGATTACAACCCCCATACCTTACGATTATACAATTTCTCTCGGCTCAAACAGCGTTAAACTTTTTGAAATGACCAGAGCGTACGGAGTTTTTGCAAACGGCGGTTTCAAAGTCGAGCCTTATGCAATAGAAAGAGTCGAGTCTTCAAGAGGTACTGTTCTGTATGAAGCCAAAAAAGCCCGAACAAGTAAAGTTTTAAATATAAATACGGCCGCAACAATGACTGCAATTATGAAAACCGTAATTACAAACGGTACAGGCAGAGCAGCCAATATAGGCAAGCCCGCCGCAGGAAAAACAGGGACAACCGATGACTGCAAAGATGCGTATTTCATAGGGTTTACCCCGGATGTAGTTACCGGAGTCTGGGTCGGAAACGACGACAATTCCCGCATGGGAGAACTGACAGGCGGAACCGTTCCGGCAAGAATATGGAAAGATGTTATGACTGTAGCAACAGCACCCTACGGTAATACGGATTTTGAATATCCGGAAGTAATTTTAAATCCGTTCAAAGCGCCGGGGGTTTCAATCATTCCCCAAAGTGAAGCCAGAAAAGAGTTTGAAGAACAGGAGAAAAAAGCACGAGAACTTGAAGAACAAAAAAATGCACCGCCGGAAGCACCGATTATTAAACCTGACAGCATAAAACCATCTAATATTATCCAACTGCCGTCAGTAATTAAGAAAAAAGAAGTGCCGACTATAGAAGTTGAACAGGAAAGGGCACCTGAAAACACATCCGCGAATACAACATCAGAAGGACAATTTGCGCCAGTTCCGATGACAGCAGCGCCGGTAGGACAATAGTTCAGGAGAAAAAACATTATGGATTATTTAAATATAACAACGGGAGAAAATCCAAACCAAAGTGCACGTATTGAAAGGAACGATAAAACTATTGATTATATCGCACATGGTAATTTCTCATATACTGATATTCTGGAAATTTCAAAAGGCCTTAATACAATAAGTGATTTTTTTGACGTTAATGCAGTAATAACAATTTCCGGTACCGGTATTTGCGCGGCAGCTCTCGGAAAATCATTAGAAGATGCACTTATTAAAGCTATCGACGGGAACCCTGTTGAATTTGTCAACTCCGCCATAGTTGCTTCCGCAGAAGTAAACAGCGATATCGCAAAAATGCTGAGAAACACAAATAAAATTGCAGCTCCTAAGTTTACTGCAAATGCTATAAAAATACTTGAAAATACCGGCGTATCGTATATGGAAATTCACACGCCGCTAAAAGACTATAAAAAGTTTCTGCAGGAAGATATTAAAGTTACCCCTCTGGGCACATTAATACAAAGCCCGAACCTGAGCGAACTTATAAAAGATACTTTTAAAGTTGTATCTAAAACAAAACCTACTGTTGAACAAATCGAAGATGCGGTTTTTGCCTGGAAAATTGCTAAATATGCGGCCTCACAGGCTATAGTTATTGCAAAAGATTTAAGAACTACAGCCGTTTCGCAAGGTTTGCACTCAGCTTCAGTTGAATTTGCTCTGGACTACGCTTGCGATATGTCAAAGGATGCAGTGCTTGCCTCCGATCTGCCGCTTACAATCCATGATATAAACGCTGCCGCGCAGGGAAGAATAGCTTTAATAATTTTACCGGAAGCAGACATTGATATTATTTCCGCCTGTGACAAATTCAACATTGCATTAATAACAACAGGCTTTTCAAATATTTTATACTAAGAAAACTCAATAATAAAAAATAACCGGTATATGTATACCGGTTATTTTTTATAAAAATACCAAATTAGTATCTGTAATGAGCAAATGCCTTGTTAGCTTCTGCCATCTTATGCGTATCTTCACGTTTTTTGCAAGCTGCACCGCTGCCGTTAGAAGCATCAATAATTTCATTTGCCAGTTTTTCAACAAAAGATTTTCCGCTTCTGTTTTTTGCTGCCGCTATAATATTAGAAGATGCAAGTGCAAAACCTCTGTCGGGTTTTACATCAATCGGCACCTGATAAGTAGAACCGCCGATACGTCTTGCTTTAACTTCCAACAACGGAGTAGCGTTTGTAACAGCCTTCTGGAAAACTTCCAGACCTTTTTCATTTGTTCTTTCTTCAACTTTTGAAATTGTTGAATAGAATATTTTTTCAGCAAGCGATTTTTTACCGCGTCTCATAATTCTGTTAATAAATTTAGATACATCAACGCTGTTATAAATCGGGTCAGCTGCAGGAACTCTTTTTTCCGGTTTAGATCTTCTTGACATTATTTCTTACCTCCTTTAGCTCTCTTTGCCCCGTATTTAGAACGGCTTTGTGTTCTGTTTGCAACACCCGCTGTATCTAAAGTACCGCGAACAATATGATATCTGACACCGGGCAAATCCTTTACCCTTCCGCCTCTTATAAGAACAACACTGTGTTCTTGCAAGTTGTGTCCGATACCCGGGATATAAGAAGTTACTTCAAATCCGTTGGTAAGTCTGACTCTGGCAACCTTTCTCAATGCTGAGTTCGGTTTTTTAGGGGTTGTAGTGTAAACCCTTGTACATACGCCGCGTCTTTGTGGACATTCCATAAGAGCCGGCGATTTGGTTTTGTCTTTTAGCTTTTTACGTTCGGAACGCACAAGCTGATTCATTGTAGGCATAATTTTCTCCTTTTACCTATTTTTGTATACTCTGCGCCTTATAAAATTAATTTAATAAACTTAACACACCACGCTAAATCACTAAAATAATTTTTTCGGCCTTTCGGAATAACAATCTCTAACCGTTACTTGTTTCATCGGCAAAAGCCTTTTATTCCGTCCCTGAGCCGTCAAATCCGGCAAGAAAATTTCGACTAGGGTACCCTAATCATAAGACGAACAGAGTTTTGTGTCAATCATGGCACTATGATTTGTAAACATTTGTGTAAAAATTCTTATTATAATTTTAACCAAACTACACCGTAAGGAGCAATTCTCAAATGCATTGTTCTATTTGTAAGCGATATGTTTACTCTTACATCATCACCGTTTACCAAATTATTAAAATGATCAATATGCCCTTCTGATCTTAAAACAACATCGACAGGAATTGTTATATCGGCAACCAGCTTTTCTCCCGACAGATTATTAATAACCAGAACTTTCTCGTCTTTAGTGCTTCTTATATACGCAAAATTAGCAGGAGAAGAAGTCTTTAACAATGTAAAATCGCCTCTTGACATTGCAGGCAGGCTTTTTCTTAATTCAATAAGGTTTTTAACGTTCTTATAAACTTTGCTGTTAAATTCATAATAATCCTTTGAAGAACCGTAAAATAATTTTGCCGGAACCGCCCCTCTGTGAATATCACGGCTGTCAAAATAACTCAAAAGCTTAAATTTGCCTTTTTTCTGTTTTTCAATTCTTTCTTGCTCGCTCTTTTTTGCATTTGCAAAGTTATTTCTTACTCCGACTTCGTCTCCGTAATAAATAATCGGAATCCCTGGCATTGACATAAGGATAGAAAAAGCCATTTCTATTCTATCCGGGTCATTATCAAGAAAATTCGCCATTCTCCCGCTCACCCCAAGTCCTTTTCTGAATTCCGCACCTTTAGGTTCCAGCGCATTATATATAATTTCTCTTGTCTGTGGATCAATCATCTCCAGCGTTAATTCATCATGAACCCTCAAGAACACTCCCCAGGATGCCGTAGAAGGAATTTGAGGAGTTGCCTTGTAAGCGTCTATAAAATGCTGTTTATCTCCCGTAACTAACGAAGCCCAAATCGCAGGCATATAAGGAAAATGATATGCTATTTGAAATTCATCGGTTCTTTTAATTTCCTTTTCCTGATTATCTATGGTTGTTTTAAATTTTCTTTCTTTTCCGAAATACGGAAGAATATCATTAGGATACTGGCAAGCCTCGGCCTGAATTACAGTTCTCGGAGCTGTCATCTGGATATAGCAGCTTATAAGTTTCAATATTGCATGCGTTTTAGGTAAATTCTCGGCCGTTGTTCCGTCCTCCTTGGAAAGATAAGGAATCGCATCAAGCCTGAAAATATCAATACCGATATTTGCCCAATAATTTATTGTTCCTAGCCAATAATATAATACTTCCGGATTTTCCCAGTTTACATCAAGCTGAAACGGGTAAAATGTATGATAAAAATAATAGTTCCTTCCGTTCAATGTCACTTTTCTGTAATGATTTTCAGTGATTTCAGGAAATATCAGCCTCCTTTTTGAAATCTTTCCGTTTTTTTCCTTGTACTCTACAACTGTTCCTATTTTTTCATCAACATATTTTGTATATTCGGGCATCTTGTCTTTTACAACAAAATAATCTTTTTTTGTAACATCACCCCTTAAAAATGACT
>CALUPN010000034.1 GCA_944322625.1 Candidatus Gastranaerophilales bacterium
CTAAAAATACTTTTCTACAGCAAACTTAAATTGCTCTACAAAAATACGTTTGAAATATTCTAAACTATTATTTTCATAAAACATAATGACAGCTTTTTGTAATCTGTATCTTTTACACTTCTATATGATAGAGGGCAATAGCCGTATGAGTACATAATTGCATTTGCTAATATCCTGCCCGTACGTTTATTCCCATCTTCAAAAGGTTGTATATACGAAATCATTATAACCGCAATTAATGCCTTTTCTATTATACTTTTTGTTTTATTTATAAGTTCAACAAGTTTTTCCATTGCTTCTCTTATTTGGTGTTGATTTGTAAGCGGTTTATAATTCGTACCCACAATTCCGACAGACGAAGTTCTCATTCCTCTTGGAATATCCATATCATCTGTTAAGATTTCATGCAGTTCTTCAATTTTTCTTAGTGTCAAATCTTGAAAATATGTTTGATTTTCAAAGATATTTTCTAAAGCTTTTTTATGGTTTAAAATCATAACAGCTTCTTCTCTTTTATGTCCATCAGCCTGGATATTGTTCTTTATCAAAACCTCGGTATCAAGAAGTGAATACGTATTCCCCTCAATTTGTGAGGATTTCCAGCTTAATTCTATTAATAATCTTTCAAATTCTTTTTTCAGTGCTATTGGAGATAGATTATCGATTTTTTCTCTATATATTTGATTTGTCTGTTCTAAATCGGCTAATTCATTAGAAGAAAAAATGCTGTGCAAATTATCAAAAACTCCGAAGTTAAACCGTTCATACTTAATGTTTCTATCATCAGGATTTTGACTAAAATATTCTTCTACGTTATACGGTCTTAAAATCTCATTTTTAATAAGGCTAAGATAGGTAACACTTCTGGCTTTACCTGTTTTATCAATAAGCTTATTTTTATACAACAAATCTAAATCACGAATTATTGTAACTTTTGATACATTATCATATGCTTGATTAATAAATTCTTCTATTTCAAAGCGCACAGCACTTTGTTTATTATTAATAAATTCTAAAATTTTATTTTGTCTTTTGTTTAGTGCCATTTTAACAATTCAATTATCGTATCATTTTGATACTATTATCGTATCATATTGATACGATAAGTTCAATATATATGCTTATTAATTTTATTTAGTGCCGGATGAAAAATAGAGCAGATACAGTATGATTTTGCTTTAAAAAGTGTTATAATGCTAAGTATGAGAATTGTTACTCCCAAAGAATTAAGCAGTTATAAAGTTTTGCCTTTTGATTTATATACGGAAAATAAGGGTAAAATTCTTGAAGCCGGAGAAGTTTTGACACCGGGCAAACTTATTATGCTCAAGAATTATATAAAAATTTATACAGAAGATTTTAATACTGAAACAATTAATACGGGAAATGAAAAGAATGATTCCGACGGGGATAAAACTTCCGCACAAATAATGAATTTTTCTTATGAAGGTTTAGATCCTACGGATTTTGAAACGGTAATTAATAAAGATGCTTATGTAAAAATGGAAACGCAAGTAAGAATAAAATATTTTTATAAGCGAATTTTGGATCTTTTAATGCAGGGTTATTACGAAGAAGGTTTATTGAAACTTAATTCGTTGATAGGAATCTTAAAAACAGAGGTTTACAAGCTGGTTCAAAAATCCAGCAAGGGTTCAAAGATACGATTTTTAGGTGAATATGAACTTTGTCATCCTTTAAACGTTGCAATAATTTCGGGATTAATAGCACAAAAACTTGAGTTTTCAAATGTTGCAATTGATCAAATCATACTGGCGGGCCTTTTGCATGATATCGGGAAATTAAAGATTAATCTCACGGATTCGGAAGCTATTTTGACAATGAATGAAGACGAAGTAAAAGAGCATACTGTAATCGGTTATAAAATGATAAAGGAAGAATTTGAACTCCCGGAAGAGATTGCAAAAGTAGCTCTCGAACACCACGAAAACAATGACGGTTCAGGATACCCGCAAGGACTTTCAAGCGATTACATTTCAGAATTCAGTCAGATTATTAATGTTGCAAATTATTATGATAATCTTGCATTCAACAGAACTCATACTTTGATTATGAATAATAAAGAAGCTTTGAGAACAATGCTTGAAGTCGGAACTAAACGGTTTTCGGCTAAAATGCTTTATACGTTTATCCATATGTTTAATTACGACGATTCAAAAGACTTTAATGATATGGTCGTTTAGGCAATATAAAAAATTTGTCTTTCGGGTAATCCTTATTTTGTTGCTAAATTTAAGGATTGTGGTTTTTATGGATAAATTAAAAGAATTTAGAAAAATTATGGAAAAAAGCGAAACCGATAAAGTTGTTTTAATTACTAATCATTATAGAATAACAGGTTATGTATATGATTGCGAAGAATTTAATCGGGAAAATTATATTAACCTGACAAATGTAACTTTATGTTTAATGAACGACAGCTATTCGGATGAATGCGACAGATATACAAGTTCCGGTTATGATTGGTTGCATATTAATTTAGACCGGGTCGTCGCTTTTAGTTTTTTAAAGTAAAAATATAATCTATAGACCGAATGGTCTATAATAAATTACCCCAAATTATAATCCCTTGATTGATGGCATGGGCATGACTATCGGCTACACTGTTATCAAGGGAGAGAGAGTATATTAATTATGAAGAAAATATTGTTGTTTTTAGGTATGTTTATGAGTATATTGTCTGTTTGTGCAGAAGATAATGTTTTACAGACAATCGAAATAGTACCGGTTAAAGATACTTATAATATCGTTCTGGTATCAGATAAAGCCGTCGATGTAAAGAAGAGTGTTAAAGCTCCGAATCAAATTACTTTGGATTTGAAAGATATTAGAGCATCCAAAAATTTGAATACGGTATACAATAATGTTTCAAATGTTGATACAGTCATGGTAGAACCTTCCGGGAACGGAATCAGTATTTTCTTCCAAGCCGAAAATGCCCAAGGTGCGAGTGTATCATTTGATTCTTTAGCTCCTGTAATGCCGGTAAAAACAGAACAAAAAGTTCACTTAAGCAATCCCGTAGAAAGCTATGCACCTATTTATAAAGAAGATATGACGCCGGCTAAGACATCAAATTTATTTAACAGATTAAAAAATTCATCCGCAATGGAAGGAATAAGAGATTCCGTTGATGAAGATACGGTTTCAGATACTGCTAACAAAGCTTTCTCCTTCGGTTTAATCGGAATTCTTGTGTTTGCGGTAATCAGGTTATTCAAACGCAAAGAACCGGATATGAAAATCGGTTTAAGTCAGAGTTTGAATGAACGTGAAATAGAAATGTACAGAGGTCAGCAGCCAATAGGTACATCATATGTTAACACAGAAAAACCATTTACAACAGTAAATTACGGCATAAACGCATATCAGAGAGAAAACAGAAATCCATATGAAACGGAGGCCCCTATTCACAATCCGCGTTTAAGAAATTATGTAAATCCAACCTATAATCGCGGAGTCCAAACTCAACCGGTGCCGGAAAGACCAATTGCTCAGACAGCTGTGCAGCCACAGGTGAGAAAGAATACAACTCCAGTGAATACCGCTCCGGTAAATCAGTCTAATCCAAATATTGACAATTTAAAGTTTTTAGAATCTATGACAGCAATTTATGAAAAAAGCGGACGTCACGATTTGGCTCAGGGACTTAAAGCAAGTTTAAGCAAGAATAATGTTAAACAACAAATCTTATAATAAGCTTCTGACGGCACGGCCGTAATCATTGCTTTTAAATATATAGCTGCCGGCTACCAATGATTCGGCTCCGAGAGATGTGCATATTTTTGATGTAAGGTTATTAATTCCGCCGTCAACTTGTATAATAAGATTTTCCGGAGCATTCTCTTTGATTACCGGAATTTTCATGGCACATTCATGCATAAATTCTTGTCCTCCGAATCCCGGTTCAACAGTCATAATGAGAACTAAGTCTACTTTATTTAAAAACGGAATTATTTCTCTGGGATCTGTTTTCGGTTTAATGGAAATGCCGGCTTTTATGCCTGCGGATTTTATTTTTTTTATAACATCGTCTGCCCTGTCGGCACATGCTTCATAATGAAATGTTAATATATCGGAACCGGCTTGAACAAATTGCGTAATAAAATCTTCGGGATTATCAATCATAAGATGTGTATCCAAAGTCAAATCAGTGATTTTTTTTATGGATTTTACAACCGGCACACCGATTGTAATATTAGGTACAAAGTGCCCGTCCATAACATCAATATGGACCCAGTCCGCACCGGCATCTTTTATAAGTTTGATCTCTTTTTCTAAATTCGCAAAATCAGCTGACAGTATTGATGGTGAGATAATTACTTTGTTCATATTTTAATTTTAACATGGATATTGTTTTATTTATTAAATTAAATTATAATTACTATATGTTTGATGAAGATTTCAAAATAGTTAAGGATTATTTTAAAAAATTACAGAGGACAATAATTGTAAATCCCGATTTTAAATTGTTTAAAGTTGTACTCGTAAAGAAAAACAAAATTGACGATATTTTGTGTTGTATTTTTGCAAAGCTTCCGGATTCATATAAAAAAATGCTGCATTCAACCGGCAGTTCTAAGTTTGGTTCAATTCTAAGTTATAATGTTTTGCTAAAAGTTATAAAAACAAAATTCTTTTTAAGCCAAGATTTGTATGTCATAGACGCCGGCAAAGCTGTCAGATTAATAGACACTATTTTGAAAACATTGCAGAATGATATTAAAGCAATAGATAAACTGTAAATGTTTGTAATAATAGCTTTAAGTAAACTCGTTGACTTTTGTGGTTTATTTGTTGTACAATTCTGTTAACTATCATAGGAAATATGGAGTAAAAAATGAATTCACAACAAGATGTTATATACGGTTTAATGAATGAATTGGAAGAAGCTTTAGATAAGGGATTCCCTCTGTTGGGATATTGCTTTACTGTAGTAAAAAAAGAGACTGTAACAAACATTTTGGATAAATTATATGCTGCACTTCCAGATGAGATAAAAGAAGCTCGTGCGCTTTTAAGACGCAAAGATGAACTTCAATATGAAGCACAACAAAGGGCAGAGAAAATTATATCTGATGCACAAGCTGAAGCTAACAGACTTTTAAGTGAGTCTGATTTGCTGCGCGCCGTACAACGTGAAGCAGAGAAGATTAAAGAACAGGTCATATCCGATTGTGAAGAAATTAAGCGTAAAGCATTGGATGAAGCCGAGAATTTAAGAATTCAAGCGGTTGATGAAGCCGCAAGAATAAAAGACGGCGCAACCGTTTATGCAGAACAAGTATTAGTTAATCTTGAACAAAATCTGGGACAGCTTCAGGAAGTTGTTAAAAACGGTCAAGTTCAGTTAGAAAGGCGCAGAGCAGAGGCTGATGAACAGGTTGGGCATAATTATGTAAATCAAAGACCTGAATTTGCGCAAGACTTTAGAATGAACTAGACTTTGGTGAAAAATTAATAAAACAGCCGATGTTAATATTTTTAACATCGGCTGTTTTATTAATAACCGTTTAAAAGTAAAAGACTTGCCCAAATAACAATTATTCCGGACATAACCCCCGTAATAGCGTAATGCCAATCACCGTATTCATGTGACAGGGGTAACAGTGTATCAAATGAAATGTATATCATGATTCCGACAACTGCTGCCATAAAGAAACCGACAAAAACCTGCGGAAGAAACCAGTGCAACAGTGCCAAACCGATTAATGCTCCTATAGGTTCGGTCATGCCTGTCCAAAATGAATACCACAGAGCCATACGCTTTTTACCGGTTGCATGATATATCGGAAGAGCAACTGCAATTCCTTCCGGGATATTATGCAGTGCAATTGCAAGAGCTACAGTAATCCCGATTGCTATGTCCTGAGATGAAACAAGGAATGTTCCCAGACCTTCCGGAAAGTTATGAATAGCAATTGCAATTGCCGTTAAAACTCCGGCGCGTTTAATTCTGTGTGTTCTTTTTGAGCTTCCCGCACCTTCAAGCATATCTTCTTCAACGTGGTCAGGCAGAAAGGTATCAATCAGTTTTGAAACAATTACTCCGGCAATAAATCCGCCAAACATAATCCAATGATAATCAATGGGATAATATTCTTTTAAAAGTCCTTCCGCGGTGGACAAAATTTCTGTAAAGGAAACAAATATCATAACTCCGGCTGAAAAACCGAGTCCTAAAGACAAAACTTTCAAGTTATTTTTCTTTACTAAAAAAGTGATAAAACCGCCGATAACCGTTGCAAAACCTGCAATCATAGTCATAAGAAGGGGGATTTTCCAATTTTCAATCATAAATTATACCTCATTTTAAGAATAGTTTAGCATAAAAATAGGTAAGCAAATTCTATTATTATTTAAATATTTAGTTAAACACTATAATTGGAATATTATTTTTTTCGGCGTATCTTCTCAGATAAGAAGATACATCTTTCGGATTTTTATCATAGCAGAATATCCCTTGTATTTTGGGACTTGTTACAAGTATTTCATTATAGTTTCGCCCGAAAGAACGTTTTGCAATTTCCATTCTGTTAAAAATGTTTCTATATGCCTGAGCAATTTTAGGAGTTCTTTTGGCGAGCTCATCCATTGGCATATCTTCAATAGCGTTATACAATCTTATATAATATTTGTCATCCAATTGCAGTTCTTTTTTTATTTGCTCAGAAATAAAATTCCTTTGTTCTTTATTATGGAACAGATAAGTATTAAAGAGATCTCTTATTGTTTTTTTACACCCAGAGCCGAAATCTCTCCAGTATGCAGCATGAATATTAGCTGCCGGAACATCAAGTACAAAACCCTCCGTTCTGAATGCACGATAATTTTGTTTTGAATAGATAATGTATGATGTGCTCAAAAGTGCATTAGAATCAATTAACCCTAAGGCTTGAAACATCGAGGCATTATCTTTATTGTCAAGGCCATGTACTAATATATTAAAATCTTGTAAGCTTTTACAATTCTTAAATCCGATTTTTTGTAAATCCATATTGTTCTGTAAATACAAAACAGTATTTTTTATTCCATCCTTATTTATAACTTTTACATTTTTAGAATTAGTATTCAATTCACTCCCTTTAGGAATTTTTGTCTGCGGAAGATTAATTGCTGTTCTTTGTAATTCCAATAGTGCATTATTAACCTCAACTTTAGCTTTATCTAATTTGCTGCCATATGCCATATAAAACCTGTCATTTTTCTGAACCCCTTTTAAATCGGCTTCAGTCAGCATTGTCTGCATAAGGAATGAGTTTCCGCTTCGCATATTAAAAGCTGTTCTTTGAGCCATACTCTCCGTAAAATCATAATGCGCAAGCCAGCTGTGGTTTTTTATTACCTGATAAATTTTGAGTTTATTTTTTTCTTTCATATCTAATTTATCTAAAAGATAATAAATATCAAATGCACTATTTTTAGGGTGGTCAGGGTCAGGCTTGTTTTCAGCTTTGGTTAAATCATGAAAAAGAGCTGCAATACGTATCAGTCTTTTATCCTTTTCACTCAAGGTTTGATAGAGAGGATTTTTCATTACCCCCTGCAAAACCTTAAGAGAATGGACATCAAGAGTAAAATCGTGTGTGCCATGCTGAACTTTACCGATTGTAGTCAAGAATTCCGGAAACGCTTGAATTATTGCTGTCAAATCTTTTGGTAAATCGGGTGAGTTTTTTATTGTAACAGTATTACTCTGGGTAAATTTTATAACTTCAGGGGTTAATTTTTTTATCAAATTCTGTACATCTTTATCCTTTATTGCGTTAAGCCTGCCGTCAGGTTTGTCTGCACTCGGAAAACCTGTCATCTCAAGAACTCCATTGTTATTTTTCAGCTCAAACCCGAAATAATCAAGGGCTTTAACCCTATCGCTATAATGTGAAGTTTTAACAATATTCCATACATTTGTTTTAAAATCTCTTAGAGAATAGTTTAATTTTAAAACCGGCGTATTCGTATTAAAATCTATATTCATAAAATCTTTATTCGGATCCGCAAGGTTATCCAGAGCATTAAAGAATCCCGTCTTCAATTCATTTGATAATTTAGGCACATTAATACCAATTGAATGAGATAAACGAGCCATCATGCTGCAGTACTCACTGTCATTATTCGGCAAAATTTTCGGATTTAAAATGCTTCTGAATGTTCCCGATTGCGTTATATAATTATAACGTTTTATTGCCTGCATCAAATCCCTTTTCTGGCGCAAATTCAATTGAGAAAGCGATGTTACATTCTCAAACTTGTATAATTTGCGGTATGCAGGAATTACATCACGGTATGCATCAACGTCTTGTCCTCTATTAGCCAAATTTATTAAGAGTTTTAATACTTCTAAATCAATAACACCATGTCTGTCTTTTGAATAATCAACAATTTTCTTGATTACGGCTTCAGAACAAGAATTTAAGTTCTTTACAACATGGACAATTACTTTATATTTATTAGCATCAATAACATTTTCTGTATTTTGGCACATCTTTAAAAGTTCAGAAAGTTTTAATCGAGACTTGTAGCTTTGTAGATTTATAACAGCGTTTATATTTTCATCATTCATATTGCCGTTCTTATCACGGCAGGTACTAACGATTGCTGCCAAATCACTTTCTATCTGGTGATGAGAATTTTTTCTTAATGTTCCGATTAAATCAAGGCCTTTTTTAGAGAGATTGCCGTCTTTATTTTGTAAAGCATTTGCTATTTTAATAATATTACTTTTTATTCCTTTTGTCTGAATATTCTGCAATTGTTTAAATTTTGCCTGATCTAAATTTCCGGTATTATCAACGCAGCCGCTCAAGAATTTGGACATTTCATAGCGGTCATTTGAAGCGGTTTGTTTCAAGATATTTACAACAGAATCATATGTATCTGTTTTTATCTGGTTATTATATTTAGACATCTTAAAAATGTTTGGAATTTCTTCTAAAAATTCTGCTCTAAGAAGCTCCGGAAGTTTCTCTACAAATTCGGGAATAACATTTCCGTTAGTACCTTTTGTTTCATTCAAAATATCTGAAAAATATTTATCCGCCTGTCTTTTCCCGCTATTATCAAGCTTATTTTTCAGCGAGTAGAAAATACTTACATAATCCCATTGGATTTCGTTGTTATTGTTCTTTAATTTGTCGATACAATAGATAACATTGTTGTGATTAATTTTATCACGCTTAGAGCCGGATATTGTATTGATAACTGTTTGTAACTTTTCTGCAATATCATCTTTGATAACCCCGTTATCATCTTTTACGATATTAGCGTAATTGCCTAAATCATTTTTTGATGAAATGATTTTTGACATAAATTTTACAAAATTTACGTTTTTGTCATTTATATATCCGTTATTATCTTTCAAAAATTTTGAATAATTAATAAAATTTTTGTCCTTTTTATATAGCGACAAAAGCTTTTGATAATTAAAAATCTGTGCTTCGCCGCTTTTTGATTTTGAATTGTATAAACATTTCTTTATATCGTCTATTTTAAAATCTGCTAAATCTTTATCAATTTGCGTAATCAGTTTTTCTGACTCTTTACCCTGCGTAAGTTCCAGAATCTTAAATAACTCCGCATTATCCTTGATTTTTGTATAATATTTGCCTATAAACTCCTGCTCAATTTTAGGTAAAGAAGATAAATTCTTCATAAAATCAGAAAAAGTATGCAATATATTCTTGCTTTTAAAATATTGAAACAGCTTTTCTGCATATTGATTTGTATTGCCTTCATTATCTTTTGAATTAACAATAATATTCAGATATTTTACCGGCGTGGAACTTTCAAATTCTTTTAATACAGTTTCCAGAAATTTTATATTGTATTCTGTGTGATTATATTTGTCATTTTTATCTGCTTCCAGCATATTTGAGACAAAATCGAGTCCAAACTTTGAAATAACATTTTGCTCGTCTTTGCGCCATAAAATTTTTCCAGCCAATCCTTTATTTTGAGGTCTTAAATCCTTAAGCAGATTATATGCGGGTAAAAATATATTACTGTCTGAATTAAGGCACGCATCATACGCTTTCTTAATCGAATTTTCTCCAAATTTCTTAAATTCTTCTTTGATAAATTGGAAAGCTTTGGAATTCAATTTTGCAGCTTGTGATAATGCAAGCGTGTCTTTTGGGTTTGAAAAGAAAAATCTGCCCTGAAAATTTATATTGCGGTTTGGAGCTTGTGTATATATTGGTTTTGCGGGGCTATCAATCTTTAGCATACTAGTCCTTTTTGTTTAATTCTCCTATACTCTTTTGAAATTCATCAAAAGAAATTGTTTTATTCTGGTATAAATTTATTAATGAATCGGTTTTTGCCTTAACAATACTATCATTTACGAGAGTTGTAGACGATACAGATGTCTTGTCTGCTTCTATTTTGCTAACTTTGTCTTTTAAAATATTAATGTTGTTATCCACTTCACTACAGTCTATATCTGTTGTTAAATCATAGTTTTGAGAAGTATCATAATGATTTTTTACCCGTGCTACTAAATTTCCATATTCATCATGGTAATATTGATCTTTTAGTGCATTCTTATCGATGCTCTCATCCGGATATATACCTATTTCTGCAAATAATTTCATATGAGCGTTAACATCATAAGTATCAATTACTTTCTGCATTTCTTGTTTATACTCTGCAAGAGTTATGTCCCCTTGCTTGTATAGATTTTCTAAAACATCTGCCTGATTGAAAGCATCTGTTTTTGTATTGGTATCATCTAAAAAATTATTTTTACTGCTAAAATAAGATGAGATAGCTTCGATAGCTTCTTGTTTTCTTGAACGTTCGTATTTTGCTGCGAATACTCCGATTCCAGCAAGGACAGCAAGCCCTATAACACCCACAATTAAAACAGAAAAGTTAGCTATTATATCTCCTAACTTTTGTAAATAAGCTTTTGTTTTAGATGTGACTGCGGACATTTTGGCGGAACATTTTGATTTAATATTATTTACGATATCCGAAGATTTTACTTTAGGCTTAAATTTTTCTTCACTAGTTAGAGTAATTTTCTCCATTTCCTTATAAAGTTGTGAAAAATCTCGTTGGGACTTAAAGTTTACGTTTGTGTTGTGATTAATCGGATTTATATTTAGCATTCTTTTTATATTCCTTTCTAATTAAAAAATTTCTTCAAAAAATCTTTTATCATTTTTGATATGTTTGTTATTGTATTATCTATCATTGCGAAAAACTTTTCGTTCGGGTTTATTTTATCTTTAAAATCAATAATATATGGAATAACATTCTGGTTACGGTTTGCATCGTGTCCGTAGGCCATGAGTTCTCTTATAACATCAGATAATCTTACGTTTTGGTTTTTTAATCTATATATTGCGCTGAATAATCCCGTCCTATCTGCACCATGCCGGCAATGTATAAAGACTTTTTCTCCTTTTTTTCTTGCTTGGTTTGTTACTGCAAAGAAAACGTCCAGATTTTCTTTTTTTGGATTTCTGTTTGACCACATAGGCATCCAATAAAAATCCATACCGAGTTTTTTCGCCCAATTAGCTTCATCAGGCGGGGTTTTTATGTTTGGATGATTTGGATTAAAATTTGTGCAAAAGCTGATTATGGATTTTACCCCGTTGGATTTTAATTCTTTTAATTGGGCTTCTGTCGGTTTTGCACCGCGCATAAGAGTTTTATCTACAATATGAAAATTGGGAATTGTAATGGGTAATGGTGCATATTTGTTCAGTTTTGCTTGATTAAATCTTTTTGCTGGATTAATTTTCGCATTAAAAGCGACGGCTGGTGTAGTATTTACGTTCATTTTGAATAAAAACCTTTCTTTGTTTATTAATCTTAAAACCTCAAAAAAATAAATTTGCTAGTATTCGTTAGAAAAAAATAAAAAGAAAACGCTTGCAAAAAAAAAATCAGCAGGTAAGATAGAGAATGTAACCTGTGTTGCAGGTTGTAAGGTTGACAATAGAATATGGGAGCGTAGCTCAGTTTGGTTAGAGCGCATGCCTGTCACGCATGAGGTCGCGAGTTCGAGCCTCGTCGTTCCCGCCATTAAACAAAAAAAATAAAGTCCGCTTGCCGGGCTTTATTTTTTTGACAAAAGTAGTGGAGAAAAGAGGTGAGAACTCCAAACTTGAAGAACTTTAACAAAATATTATAGATTAATTTTAAAAGTTTCAGACGGTTGTATTTTAAATCTATGACCTTTTTTAATCATAATATTTTCTCCGATAAATCGATGTCCATTTAAAAATGATGAAGACGTGATATTTGTATTCTCAGAATAATTTGCAGTTCCATGTGCATTGCTCGTTCCAGAATATCTTTGACCATTAGGACCAACCACCTCCGCTAAAGTATTTACAAAGGCATTTGTTGTTCCACGAGTGTTTATATTAGAAAAACTACTGACAGCAGTACCTACTGTAACATCATCCCCTTTAAAACCCTTGTTAAAATCAAATTTTCTCATTTGCCCCGTAACATCTTTTATTTCAGCTCCATCAAATTCTATATAAGCACCTTTTCTCCAATTACTTCCCCAAGTATCAACTTTTGTGCAATCAAAAACTCTTAAGAACCCTTCTGCACCTTTCGCAAATACAATTTTGTCGTTTATTTCAACATCTCTAACAACAATTACTGGGACAAGGTCATCTGCTTTTAATTTTCTACTATCTATATTTGCTTGAATTTCCACTGGAACAACAATATTAGTATCTACCGTTAGAGTTTGAGCGTTAACAGGTAAGAATACCAAAATAGATAATAATGAGAATATTAATTTATTCATTTTTTACTCCTTTTATTTATAAGTAAATTATATCATAAATCTTACAATTCCTGGAGCTTATATCGTTTGCTAGCATTACAAAAAAACAATAAACGTTGCTTATTTTATTTTGTATCAGAGCCATAATTCATTCCAATACTTTTTATTGCAATAAGTAATCTAAGCAAATTGAATCAAGTTTCACACAATCTACTACTAATATATTCATGCTAGAATTTAAACAAGGTAGTACTTATGAATAAAATTATTGTCATAAATAGGTTTATATTTAAACTTATAGGAGACTGCAGTGAAAATGTTGGTTTTAATATTTGTTATAGTTATCCCAATACTGATATTTCTTTTTAACTATCACCAGTATAAAAACAGTAACTACTGTAGAGAAACTAACAATTCCTTTTTATCTGTATATTTTGATAAGGGACGTAGTGGAGAATACTATTTATCACAATATTTAAGTTGTTTTCAGTCAATGGGTTGCAAGTTCTTGTTTAACTTATATGTCCCTAGAGATAATGGCAAAACCTCTGAAATAGATATTATAATGTTTCACCCTAAAGGACTATTTGTTATTGAAAGTAAGAATTACAGCGGTTGGATATTTGGCAATGAAAGTAATAAATATTGGACACAAGTGCTTCCAGTTAGAAGGTGGAAAAGCCACAAAGAACGCTTCTACAATCCAATTATGCAAAACGCAACACATATAAGAGCTATTAGAAAGCATATTGACGACACAATCCCTGTTTACTCCATAATAGCCTTTTCAGACGAATGTACATTGAAAGATGTAACAGTTAAAAGTAATGTAGTTGTAACCTATTACAGCCGTTTATATAAGAGCATAAACAACATTATTTCTAATTCCAATTATTCAATAACACCAGAGCTACTAAATCAGACCTACGAAAAGCTATCACAATTTAGTAATGTAGATTATTCAACAAAGATTCAACATATCTACAATAACAGATAAACTATGTTTAATATTAAGCTGCATATTTACTAGCCCATTGATTTAGCATATAAATCAGCTTTGTACTAGATTTACTCAATAGCTGTTCTTTAAGTGTGTTTATAAATGGTTCGATATAAGACGCATTCTTTCCGCCATTTAAATTAAGAGCCTTTTTAGAGGCTCTTTTTTGTTGCTCTGATTGAGTTTTAATATATTTTGATGATGTATAAAACTTGACTTTCCGGCAATAATGTGGCAAAATAATGGCAATAATGTGGTAAGTTTATGGCAAAGTTTAATCCGATATACTCAATTACTAATTCTATTGCAAATAACCTTCTTGAAATTGAACGAGTTAAAGAAGGGATTAAAACTCTGCCAATTAATCCTAAACTTTTAAGCTCTTTAAGAGAAACTGCTAAAGTTGCAACTATTCACTATTCGACCCAAATTGAAGGAAACAGACTTTCCCGAGAAGAAGTTTTTGAGGTCATTAAGAAAAATAAGGTTATTTCTAATACAGGAAGAATACGTGATGAGAAGGAAATTAGAGGTTACTATGCATCCCTTGATTACATTGAAAAACTTGCTAAAAGTAAATCACCTATAACAGAGGATAACATTAAATTTATTCATGCCTATGTAACCGGAAACGGAAATACAAAGGTAAAACCTGATGAATATAGAGAAGGGCAAAATGTAATTACTGACTCATTAACCGGTAATATTGTTTATATGCCTCCTGAAGCAGATGACGTCCCTGAGTTAATGAAAGAATTTGTTAAATGGATTAATAATACTAATGACATTCCGATACCGATAAAAGCAGGAATTATTCATTATCAGTTTGTAACAATACACCCATATTTTGACGGTAACGGAAGAACGGCAAGACTTTTAACAACCCTTGCTCTGCATAAAGAAGGATATGACCTTAAAGGTATTTACTCTCTGGAAGAATATTATGCAAAGGATTTGCAGGGATATTATGACGCAATAACTATCGGCAATTCCCATAACTACTATATGGGACGTGCTGAAGCGGATATTACAAAGTGGGTAGAATACTTTGTTGAGGGAATGGCAGTTGCATTTAAATCAGTCTATAAAAAGGCTAAGGACAATGAAAGTTCTAAGGATGAAGTTAAACTATTAAGAGAACTTGACTCTAAGCAGCGTCAAATACTTAATCTATTTGAGACCCAAAAGTATGTTACAGCAAAAGAAATTGCCGATTTCTTCAAATTTGCACCACGCACAGCAAGACTGCTTGCTTTTGAATGGGCAGAAGCAGGGTTTATTATTGCAGAAGGAGAAGGAAGGAAACGAAAATACAGATTGAATGATAAATATGAGGCTATTTTGTAATTAAATAGTTTATTATATAGCAGATTTTATCTGTGTCATTAGTATCGAGATTGTATACATATCTTTGAACTAAAAGTTCGAACCTAAAAGCGTTAAACCCGTCATTTACAAAAAGACCCTCTTGAGGGTCTTTTTTGTTAGTAGCATCGATGCTTTTAGGAGATTAGAGGGCAAATAATCATTCTTTATACATAAAACCTCGACCATTTTAAACTTATATTAATTTAAATCAGTTTATAAAAAGGCAAAAGACAATGAAACATCTAAAGACAAAGTTAAAGTTTTAAGAGAGATTAAGCTCCTCTTTGTTAAAACCTTATGTTTCGCTTTGACAATAACAGAAAATATTAATAATTATTTTACTAGCAAAAATATTTTTGATATGTTTTATTAAAACTATGTATTTAGAAGCAGCTGATTATAATCAAATAAATAACGGAATAAATTTCGGACTTAGAGTACGGCTTTCTGATAAAGGGCTTTTGAACTTACCGCAGAAGCCTGATATATTATATGCTTCAACCCCTCTGGATTTTTTCTATAGGGAACCTAAAAACAAACAAAAATTAGATGAATTGTCGATAAGAATTAAAGAGAGAATTCGCAAGGAACAAGCAAAACCCGATAATTCTGATATAAAAAAGAGTTTTTTGAGTAAATGTTATATTTATGCAAATAAATTGAGGGCATTAGCCAGCAAATTTTTAGTATATGAACATTTACCCGATTTCTGTAATTCGTTTAGATTAATCAGAAGTTTAACGCCCGCCTCTCCTCAATATATTGAAGAATGGGCAAAAATAGGAAATTCAATACATAACAAATTTATTAACATGAATATTGAAGACGGAAAAATAGAAAAGATTGCAAAATCAGGAGAGCCTCATATTTTTCTTTTAAATCACAATAATCCGGAGAAAGATAAGTTTATATATCCGATTTTTAATTCTTTTTTAAATTATGCTTATACAGCTTTTGGCAAACAAAATGATTGTCCGCGACCAAATATTATTGTAAGTAAAAATGTCTTGGATTTGGTTGGTAAAAAATTCCGTAACATGTATAAAAAAATGGGCTTGATTTCTGTTGATGCTTCTTTGTCTGCCAGAAATTATGATAAAAATGTTATGCCTATAAAATATTTAATAGAAAAGTTTATACGTAAACATTGTAATTTATTTATTTTCCCTGAAGGCAATAACTCTATTTATAAAGATAAGCCTCTAAAAGATAAGTTTCAGCCGGGGGTTGCAAAAATTATCAAAAATATTTTAGATGCTAATAATACAGCAAGGGTTGTGCCGCTGGGGCTTTCTTACAGTCCGGATAAAACCAATATGGGTTCGGTACACATAGGTGATACCATATTACTGCGGAAAAAAGGGAATCAAATTTATTATGCTAAAAAAGGCTTAATTGAACAATTTTTATGTAACTCCAACTCAAAAGATGTTATCGGCGAAATAAAAAGGCTCCTCAGTCTTGAACTTGAAAAAAGTGTTATTCTGAGCAAAATTGAATGAACAATTTAGCCTTCAAAAAAGTCTCTGACGACTTTTTCAATTCTTAAAGCAGATTTACCGTCACCATACGGGTTTTGTGTCTTAAGCCTCGTTTTATCTTTAGACTCGGCAAGAATTTTTTCGGCTTCTTTAATAATAACACCATAATCTGCACCGACCAGTTTGGAAACGCCGGCTTCTATTCCTTCTTTTCTTTCGGTTTCATATCTCATAACAAGCGTAGGGCAGGCAAAAGACGGCGCCTCTTCCTGAATACCGCCGGAGTCTGTTAATATGAGTTTTGCATTTTTCATCAAATAAACGAGATACGGATAATCCAGAGGCGGTAAAAGATGGATATTTTTAACCACTCCCAATCTTTCGTGTATCTTATTTTTGACGTTAGGATTAGGATGAACGGGGATTACAAACGTATGATCTGAATATTTATCTGCCAGATATGATATAGCTTCAATAATCTTGTCAATTCTTTCTCCGTGGTTTTCACGCCTGTGTGCTGTTATTAAAACAAGCTTGTCGTCAACATGAATTCCTTTTTCTTTATAAAATTTTTCAGAATTTTCTATAACTTCGCCCGAAAGACAGAAAAGTGCGTCTATTACAGTATTACCTACAACATGTATTTTATTTTCTGCAATATTTTCTTTTATAAGAGCCTGTTTGTTAATTTCCGTAGGAGCAAAATGCAATGCTGCAACACGTGATGTCATCTGCCTCATAACTTCTTCAGGGAATGGTTCATAGATATCATAAGACCGGAGCCCTGCTTCAACGTGAAAAACCGGGATTTTGTGGTAGAAGCTTGTCAACGCCCCGCAAAGTACAGTCATTGTATCGCCTTGAACGATCGCCGCATCTATTTTATTTTCATTAAAAACCTTATCCAGAGAGGTTAACAGTCTGGCTTGAACAGATGACAAAGACTGATTTTCCCGCATACAGTCCAAATTTATATCAGCTTTTAGTCCGAAATATGTCAGAGTTTGATTAGATAATTCTTTTTGCTGTTCAGTGTTACAAATGATTACATTATAAAAATCCGGATACTTTTTCATCTCAAGTATTATCGGTGCAAGCTTAATAATCTCCGGTCGTGTTCCAAAAATAAAAATAATATTTTTCATATAAAGTATTATACAATAAAAGATTTTTTTGCTATACTGGTAAGATAAGGAGAGTTGTTAGTATGCGCCAGAGACCAAAAGAACAAGATAAGATTGAACGCCGTCATAATTTTCTCCCCGTAGAAGAGAATTTAACGGCAGAACAGGTTAAAAAAGAGGCTGAAAGATGCCTGCACTGTAAAAATCCGAGATGTGTAAAAGGATGTCCCGTAAATATTCAAATTCCTGAATTTATACAGGCACTAAAAGAAGATAAGCTTGATGAGGCAGGCGAAATAATACGCCGGACAAGTATGCTCCCGTCTGTTTGCGGCCGTGTTTGCCCGCAGGAAAGACAGTGTGAAGGGAATTGTGTTTTAGGAATAAAAGGCGAAGCGGTTGCAATCGGGGCTTTGGAAAGATATGCAGGTGATAACACTACTCCCGAAAAAGTTGAAATAGTTCCATCAGGCAAAAAAGTCGCTATTGTTGGTTCAGGATGTGCCGGAATGACTGCTGCGTGTGATTTAAGAAAAGCAGGGCATGACGTTACAATTTTTGAAGCGCTGCATGAATTCGGAGGAGTTTTAAGATACGGTATACCTCCATTCAGGCTTCCGAGAACTGTACTTGATAGAGAAATTAAATCCCTTATGGATATGGGAGTTAAGTTTGAAAAGAATGTTATTGTAGGTAAATCGATAACCCTTAAACAATTACAGGAAGCAGGTTTTGATGCAATATTCATCTGCTCCGGAGCCGGACTTCCAAAGATGATGCATATTCCTGGTGAAAACTTAAACGGCGTATTTTCTGCAAACGAGTTTTTAACCAGAGTAAACCTGATGCATGCAAATGAAGAAAATTCTGCAACACCGTTAAAAATCGGTAAGGCTGCTGCTGTAATCGGCGGCGGTAATGTTGCAATGGATGCTGCAAGAACGGCTGTAAGAGTCGGGTTTGAGAAAGTTTACATTGTTTACAGAAGAACCGAAGCAGAACTTCCGGCCAGATTAGAAGAAATCAGACATGCAAAAGAAGAAGGGGTTATTTTCCAATTCCTTCATGCTCCGGTTGAAATATATAATAAAGACGGTTATGCCGCCGGCATGAAATTTGAAATAATGGAGCTTGGCGAACCGGATGAGTCCGGGAGAAGAAGACCCGTCGGCACCGGAAGATATGTAGATTTGGATATTGATACTGTTATAGTTGCACTCGGAACAGGACCTAATCCTATAATCCAAAAATCAGCACACTTAGACGGCTTAGATTTTGATATGGATAAAAAGGGTTATTTTGTAGTTAATCCTGATACGAGAGAGACTTCAATACCTGCAATTTTTGCCGGCGGAGATGTTGCGCCGGTGGGTGAATCCAATGCGATTAACGCAATGGGCGCCGGTAAAAAAGCTGCAAAAGCAATTAATGAATATTTAGCTGGAAAGTAGATACAGGCATGCTCTAAAATCAGAGCATGCTTTTTTTATTTACAAAAAAATTATTATATGATATAGTTTTGATGTATAAGAGTGCACCGGAGTAAAGTTCAAACTCCACTTTAATAAAAAATGAGGGCTTTTTATAATGCTTATAGAGAAATATTTGGAAGTTGTTGTAAAACAGAGAGGATCTGACTTACATATTTCTGCAGGACTTCCGCCGGTTGTCCGAATTGACGGCAATCTTCAGAGAATGGATGTTCCGGCGCTTAAACCGGAAGAAGTGGAATTGTTATTGTTTCCGATGCTTAATAAAGAGCAGAGACGTAAACTAGAACAAGATTGGGAATTGGATTTTTCATACGGGATTCAAGGCCTAAGTCGTTTCAGGGTTAATATTTATAAAGACAGAGGCAATTATGCGGCTGCTTTCCGTGTAATTGCATCTAAAGTTCCTTC
>CALUPN010000035.1 GCA_944322625.1 Candidatus Gastranaerophilales bacterium
CTTTCTAAAATCACAAGAGATTTCTTTAAAGAATTAAAAGACGATTCTATAAGATTTATATCTACACTCGTTAAATAGAAAAAGAAAAAGCTATGAACTTTTTATCGTGCATAGCTGTTGATTAGGGATATGTGTATCGTCGTTTTTTAAGGAGTATAGTTATATATTAGCAGTATATTTTTTAAATAAAATCATGAGAATGTATGATTTTGTAATAATTCTTAATATTTTACTCAGAAGAGTATTAACCGGTCCGGTTAGTACTTTTTATTTACCTCTACAGGGCATATATATTATTGAAAAAAGATTATTATATACTAGAATTAGTAATAAGGACTAGACAGGAGTGGAGTTTTTATGAGTATTGATAAGAAAAAATTAACAATTCAAATACTTACTGTTATCGGCTTTTTGCTTACAATCAAGCTTGCTTGCATATATTATGTAGCAAACTATGAAAAGTATGCACTATCAAGTTTTTGTTCAATTAATGACTTTATTGACTGCGACGGTGCTGCAAAATCTTCAGTTTCCCAGTTCTGGGGAATTCCTCTTGTATATTGGGGTATGTTATTCTATATAACAATATTTTTCCTCACAATTGTGGATAAATTAAAACAGGTAAAATTCCTTAAATTCCTGGAAGTTTTTAAAAATCCTATGTCATATATCGCCGTGTTGGGCACTGTAGCTTTTGTCATATCGATGATTCTGGCAGGACTCAGCTTGTTCAAGATACACAAACTTTGTGTTTTATGTGTTGTTACTTACTTTATAGATTTAATTATTGCTCTTGTCGCATCTTCCTGTAGTATTAAACAGATTGCCTCTGATTTTAAAAATACTGTTTTGGACTTTATTGCTGGAGCTAAAAAATACCCCAAAACACTTGCGATATTACTTATAATTGTTATTTCATTCTTTACATACAGCGGAGTTACATATAATTTTGTACCGCACATTAAGAAGCAAAAGGCTATATTGAAATATCGCGATATAAAATTTAATCCGTACAGAGCTAAGGGTAATACTCTTGGCAGTGAAAATGCTGATGTTGTAATAGAGCTTTATTCAGATTATGTATGCCCTTTGTGTTACATTCATAATATTATGCTTCATCAGGCGGCAAAAGAATTTTCAAATATAAAAATTATTCACCACAATTATCCTTTTGACAAAGAGTGCAACCCGTATATCAGTTTTAATATGCATCCGAACGCCTGTTTTATGGCTCGCGGTGCAATTGCAGCAAGAAATCAGGGTAACTATTGGGAAATGAGTTCTCTGTTATATGAAAATCAGCCTACAAATATGAAAGCCATGTTGAAACTTGCTAAACAATTAAATTTCAACGAAGCAAAATTTATTTCGGATTTTGAATCTGATAAAACCTCTAAAGAAATAGAGACCGAATTAAATAAAGCGGTTGATTTGAATATTGACAGCACTCCTACAATGTACGTAAACGGAGATAAAATTGTCGGAGTAAAACCTTATTATGAACTAAAGGAAATATTAATTGAACACGGAGCAAAACGCAAATAAAATACTAATCCATGCCTGCTGCGGAATATGTTCGGGCTATCCTATATCGCTATTACGAGATATGGGATACGAGCCTGTTGTTTATTTTTGTAATCCCAATCTTGATACGAAGGAAGAATTTGAAAAAAGGCTTGAAGCTCAAAAGATTGTCTGTATGTACCATTGGGTTGACTTAATTGCAGAAGAGTATAACCATGAAGATTTTCTAAAAGAAGTTAAAGGATTGGAAAACGAACCTGAAAGAGGAAAAAGATGTGATGAGTGTATAAAGCTCAGATTAAAAATGACAGCAGAAAAAGCAAAAAAATTAGGTATTAACAAGATAACAACTTCTCTTGTTATCAGTCCTCACAAGAATTTTGAAAAAATAACAAAAACCGGAAATGATATAGCAGAAGGAGTTGAATATATTGCAATAGATTTTAAGAAAAAAGATGGCTTTTTAAAAACTAACAAGCTGTCGAAAGAATTAGGGATATATCGACAAAATTACTGTGGATGCGAATTTAGTAAAAGGTAAAAATTATGGAATGTAAAAAAGAAGAGAATTTATCAGAATGTACATGTTCAGCTACTACTTGTAAAAACAGAGGTATGTGCTGCGAATGCGTAAGGCATCATAGAGACGCCGGCGAAATTCCTGGCTGTTTTTTCCCTAAAAGTGCAGAAATAAAACATAATCGCTCAATCGAATATTTCATTGAAGTTATGAAGAAAGAATATAACTTTTAATATGTAAAATACCTGTCAAAATCTACATCCTCAAAATTACAAAGAAGATGGAAGATTTCGTCGTCATCATCAAGCCTTTGAAAGTTATATTCATCGAACTTCCAGTATTTAGGGTTAATTCCTTTTACACGAACAATATTTTTATCTTTTAGTATTTGAAGTTTTTTCTTAACTTCTTCAAGCGGCAAATCCACAAGCTTCGCAAGCTCAACAGCAGTAATACCATCTTCATGGCTGTATTTTTCAGGGGTAAGGAACATGAGCTCCAGACCGACCATTTTTAAACTTTTATCTTCAGCTTCCGAACTCATATTTTGATTATAACTCGAAATATTTGTTTTTGGAAGTTCGTTTGCTTAACTTCCGGGCTTTAGATTATAATATTTATTATGAAAAAAGAGATGCTAAATACCGAAAGAGCAGTTTTATGGCTTTGCCTTGCGCATCTTGTCTGTGATGTCTACAGCGGTTTTCTTAATCCCATAATGCCGTTTATTGCAGCAAAGCTCAATTTTTCAATAGCAACGGCAACAGTCATTATAAGCATCTCGCACATATGTTCTTCTATGCTGCAGCCTGTTTTCGGTTTTTTTGCGGACAATATTCTTAAAAGATTTTTTATCTTCTGGGGATTAATCCTTGCTTCGGTTTTTATCCCCCTGACCCCTTCTGCTCCAAATATCCTCCTACTTCTTATATTTATGATACTCGGAAGTCTCGGAGGCAGCTTTTTTCATCCGCAAGCCATGGGATTTATAAACTGTTTCGCTAAGCAAAACTGCTCTGCAAGAATGGGAATATTTATGAGTATGGGATCGCTAGGATTTGCATTCGGGCCTCTGTTTGCTGCTTTAATAACACAGACTCTGGGCCTTGAACGGCTCTCATACACATCTGTTCCCGGTATTATTTTAGCATCACTTATGTTTTTATCCATACCTAAACTTTCTAAAATTGAAAAACAACCAAGACAAAAAAAATTTTTTATAACATTTAAAGAAATTTTAAGCTGCAGACAAATGAATTATTTAATGCTTATCGCAATGATGAAATCTTTAATTACAAACAGTTCTTGCATACTGCTCCCGTTTTTATGGAAATCACTGGGGTATTCTCCTTTTTATATAGGTTTTGCGCTATTTTTATTTGTTTTCGCAGGTGCAATTGCTTCATTTTTAAGTCCGCAATTGGAAAAACTCTTTGGTGCAAAACCCGTTATATATTTTTCAATGTGGGCCACTTTCCCGATAATGCTATTATTCGGATTAACGTATCGGGAACATTCAATAATTTCTATGATTATATTTTCCATTATCGGTTTCACGACAATGCTTTCACAACCTATTGCAGTTGTTTGGGCGCAAAAAACACTGCCTGAATATAAAAGTATAGTCTCCGGTTTCATCAATGGTTTCTGCTGGGGGATTATAGCTCTTTGTATGTCTGTTTTGGGTATAATTGCACAAAACTTCGGAATTATGAAAGTGCTCGTTTTATTAAGCATTATTCCGGCCGTATCATCATATTTTGTAAAATTCTTAAATGAAAACTATAAAACGGAAAATAACTAAAAATTTTAATAATTAATGTCTTAAATCAAAAATTTCTTTGACTTGTTTTTTATTAAGCAGCTTTGGCCCGCCAATTACCATTGTATTTAAAACAACCTGAGCATAAGATTCCGCAAGTTCAAGTTTCATATATGCATCCTCCATAGATTTAGATGCAACTATAAAACCGTGATTTTCCATTAAAACCGCATCATATTTCTCAAAATATTTTACCGTGTTTTCAACCAACTCAACCGAAGAGGGAAGTGCATATTTTGCAAGAGGTATTCCGCCAAAATAAAAAACATTCTCAGCCATTACAGGCGCCATTAAGTCTTTGCCTGCGGAAGCAAAGCTGCTTAAATACGGAGAATGAACGTGAATTATGAAATTTATATCCGGCCTCAGTTCATAAATTGCAATATGAAGCAATTTTTCGCTTGAAGGCTTTTTTCCTTCCTCTTTTGATTGACCGTCAAAGCCTGTATAAACAATATCGTCTTGTTTTAAATATCCGTTTGCGGAACCTGACATTGTTATTAACATTCCGTCTTCATATCGTGCGGAAATATTACCGGAATATCCCGGAGTATAGTTTTTTTCGCCGCATCGTTTTCCGTACTCAATAATTTTTAAAACTAAATCTTCTCTACAAAACATCTTCCACCGTCTTAACATCTTCTACCACAGCATGCTGTAAAACCGGAGGCTCTGTAGATTTTTGAAAATCATTTTCTTCTATTTCCTTAGGATTGTTATCTTTTTTCGCCTTCTTATCCTGTTTAATTTCCAATCTTTCATAATCTACATGAGTTCCTTTAGCATCCATCATGACTTCTACGGTAAAGAAAGTATTTTCTCTTATAAAGTCATAACCGACATTGAACTTAACATCTTCTGGACCGACCGAAAGATAAAAAGCATTTTCTTGAAAAGCTCTGTCATTAGGAGAGTCTCCGGACAAGTTAATGGAGCCGAACCAGGACAGTGTCAAATATCTGCAAATTCTTATATATTCTCTAATATATACATTAGATTTCCCGTAACGATATGCATCAAAAACCGGCATCGGGGAATTGTCATCATAAACAGACTGGAAGTAACCAATATCCTGCATCCAGCGTTTGTATTGCATATGCATCCTCGGACCGATTCTTCCGATTACCTGCGTATCACCTGTACCATATAAGGTTGCTGCTAATTGCGAAGATATGTCAAATGATAAAGCGGTCTGCTTTTCTTCATTTCTGTATTTCCACACATTTTGAGTTGCTTCTGCCATGTATCGTGTACGTAAAGTTCCGATTTGAGAGCCGTTTAAACTCCTAAAGTTAACATCTTCTTCTATATCATGAAAATAACCTATATCAAATCTATGCGCAAATAGTGACGGCTTTCCTTTTAAAAGAAAATTATCACTTCCGTATGCATTTTCATAAACTAAGTCCAAACCGTATTTAGGACGTCGCCTTCCTAAAAACCATTCGTTCATATAGTCATTTACGCCATATTGCAAGAACAAATTGTCATCCAGTCTTTGTTTACCTCGAACTAAAAACTTACTTTCCGCAGTACCGTAAGCAACCTGTGTTCTGTTTGTTCCGCTCTGGAAACGACCGATACCACCGATTCCGAAACCGTGGTTATAATTCAGCATTGGTATAGCTTTCAAAACAGAACCTTTAGGCAGTTCGAATACAAACCCGGGCCCGATGTACATACCCAATCCCCTGTACGAACCAAGCTCCCAGGAATTTGTTTCTGCAAAATCGTTATTTTTATTTGTATAAACCTTTACGGCCGGAATTTTAATAAGTTTCTTCGGACCTTTAAAAAGAGTTGCTTTTTTCAATGCAATTATTTCTAAATCACCCTTTTGAGTAACTTTTATATCTTTTACCTGAAGTTTTATAACTCCCTTTTCCATATCACTCGTCAAAGTTTCGCTTTTGGGAACTATCATCTGCGAAAGCGTCGGACCGCGGTTTGCCGAACGAAAATTTATTGGAAAAGATTCATCCACCGTTAAAGAACCGTTTTCCTGAACGATTTTATCACCGTATACATAACCTTTTCTTGCTTTAATTTCTATCGTTGCGGTTTCAGCAACAGGATTTTCAATCAAAGCACTTTCTTCATTCATATCAACAAAAATATAATCACCCGTAATAGTCTGTCCGCCCTTTAGAATTTTAACGTTACCTTCGGCTTTTATTGTATTATTTGCACGATCATAAGTTATTTTGTCAGCTTTTACGGTAGTTTGTTGTTTCACAAACTCTACATTAACATTTCCGGTTGCAACAACACAGTATGTATCTGTATCATAATCCATGTTTTCGCAATCCATGATTATATTTTCAGTCTTTTCTTCTTCTTGAGCTTTTTCCCTTTTACTCTTTCGATTCCAAAAATGTCTTTTTTTATGCTCTGTTACAGATTCTTCATCCGCTTCAAAACCGTCCGGCATCATTGTTTCATCAAAATTTTCTTCAATATCCTTTGATGCGTATTCAGATGTTTCAGTTTCAGCAGCATAAATATCATCACCCTCAGGTGCAACCGGAGCAAGCTGTATTTTTTTGTCATGTCTTTCTTTAAGCTTTTGTTTTATTAATAATCTTGCTTTTTTAACCGGGGGCATGGTTGGTGTTCTGGAAGGGCGGTTTGAAGCAGCATCCTCTTGCTGTTGTCTAACAGCAGGCGGTGTAAAAAACGCATCTCCCGTAAAATCAGCAGGATCTACAAACGAATATTCTGCAAATGCAGTATTTGCAGTTAAAAAGATTATTAATGATATTATAGCTATTCTTTTATTCAATATTTAAAATCCTTTTATATGTAATTTAACGGATTATTTGGCTGTCCGTTGACCCTGACTTCAAAATGGCAGTGCGGCCCCGTACTGTAACCTGTTGTTCCTTCATAGCCTAAAACTTGCCCTTTTGTCACCCTCTGCCCGTTTGTAACTTTAATTGAATTCATATGAGCATAAAGTGTTGTTATAGGCTTTCCGTTAACTATACCATGTTCCAGTATGACAACTTTGCCATACCCCCCATACCAACCGGAATATATAACCTTTCCGGAATTGGAAGCATGTATTGCACCAAGATTAGGCCCGCCTATATCAACCCCTGAATGAAAAGATTTACTGTTAAAAATAGGGTGAGTCCTCCAGCCAAAGGGCGAAGTAATACGTCCCTGGATTGGTTTTATAAATCCTGAGGCCACTTGAACATTTGTATCTTTTGCTGTTTTATTGATGTAAGAACCGATACTTGCTGATTGCTTAGCCAATTCTTTTTCAGCCCTTTCATAAGCGACTCTGTCAGTTCTCAGCTTATTTATCATACTTTCGTTCTTAGCAATAGCCCTGTCTATATATGCTCTCTGAGTTTTTATTGAAGCAACCGAACGTTCAAGATTGCGCTTTCTGGCTTCTATATTATATTTAAGCATAGCAATTTCTTGAGCTTTTTTCTTGGCAGAAGCCATTCTGTCATAATCTTCTTTTAGAATTATTTTCTGGAAATATACTCTGTCAACCAGCATATTAATATCTTCCGATGTAATCAAAAGTTCAAAAAAAGCTTTTCTTTGTGATTTAAAGACTTTTCTTATATGCCCGGCAAGAACAGAATTTAAAGAGTTATACTCTGCTGCAGCCTTATCAAGCTTTGCCTGCATTCCGTACAATTCATTCTGAGCATCAATAATTAACGACTTTGATTGCTGCAGTGAGTTAGTTGCATTTTCCAACTTCTGCTGATTTTTATAAAGCTTGTTTGTTTCAAGACTTTCCAACCATTTCAAATGATTTATCTTTGCCCGTGTCCTTTTCTTTTGAGCTTCTATGTCCTGGGTTGCAAAAGAACTACAACACGTAAACGTGTTGAAAATAATCGCCAAAAATATTAAAATATTTAATATTTTTTTCAAAACTTCCCCGCCTATCCTCTAATGCCGGGAAGCAATAAAAGCAATCCCATGCCAAAAGTCCATATAATAAAAGATACTGCAATAAGACCAACTATCAGTTTTTTATGCTGTCTGAAAAAATCCATTTCCACCTCTCTTATTTCATTCTAATACAAAAATAAGCCTGTGACAAATGCTTAAAATTTCTTATGCTTGAAAATATAAAAGTAGGCCAGGCAATGCCTGACAAAAATATTAAAACGTAATAAAATATAAGGATGAGTTACCAAAGCGTGTTTATTTCTATTTCTTTAATATATTCATTATAATTCCGTCGGGCATTATGGAATTACCCCCAAGAATCAGAAGTTTTTGTCAGGCGTTGCCTGACCTACAGACTATGGAACCCGCCAAAAACTCTTGAATACTAAAATAGAGCCTATTCATAAAGGCTCTAAAAAGTTAAATGTCGATGGGGGGACTTGAACCCCCAAGGATTTCTCCACACGCCCCTCAAACGTGCGCGTATACCGATTCCGCCACATCGACATAATTCTGTATTCAATTTTCAAGTATCTAGTGGCTAATCGGTATACTATCTTGTATACGGCTCGCACGAAGTCTTACGACTTCTAACTCGCCTGCCTCCTCTCGAAACTTGACATTTAGTCAACTTTCTCGGGAGTCCTTGCCACATCGACATAATTCTGTATTCAATTTTCAAGTATCTAGTGGCTAATCGGTATACTATCTTGTATACGGCTCGCACGAAGTCTTACGACTTCTAACTCGCCTGCCTCCTCTCGAAACTTGACATTTAGTCAACTTTCTCGGGAGTCCTTGCCACATCGACATGATTTATTCTGTTTTCAACAAAACTATACTAACACAAAAGTTTTTTTGTTACAAATGTTATATTTCTATTGACACTTTTTTCTCTCTGTTTCAAAATAAATCTTGTGAGGTAGAAATTATGAACGTATCATCAATTACAGCCGGAGAAAATCGCGGTTTAAGACGCAATTTATTCATTAAATATTCTAACAACTTTATGTCTGCAGCCGGCGGCACAGAAGAAGCTGTAGAAAAAGCTCAAAAAGCCAACCCGCTTTCTGACAGTAACAAAATTGATAAAGTTAAAGGCATTGAAACTCTTACGATTTTTCCGAAACAAGTTATTGACGGAAAAACAATTATCACTTGCTAGAGTCCCCGGAAGGAGAGGAGTATGAAACTTAAGATTTTCAGAATGGAGCACAACAGATTTGTGCCTGAATATAAAACAGAAGGTGCTGCAGGCATGGATTTATGCGCTGCTATTAATGAAGAAATTACGCTTCAGCCTCTGGAGAGAAAACTTATTCCGACAGGTTTAAAAATTGAACTTGAACACGGATATGAAGCTCAAATAAGACCCCGCTCAGGACTTTCTGTTAAGCATGGTATAAGCCTTATTAACTGTGTCGGGACAATCGATGAAGATTACCGGGGCGAAGTATGTATTCCTGTTGTTAATCTCTCAAATGAGCCTTATACAATAAAACCGGATGAAAGAATTGCGCAAATGGTAATTGCACGTTATGAACAGGCTAAAATAGAAGTCGTTACGGAACTGTCTGAAACTGTTCGCGGTGCAGGCGGATTCGGCTCTACCGGCAAAGTATAATATTTTGTGTACTTTTGTTTCAATATTTGTCTCCTAAACTTGACGTATACTGAAAAAAAGTATAGAATGAGGCATGGCACAAAAACGGTGTCAGGTTTATTAATTATTTAGGAGAACAGTCATGTACCAAGATGAAACGCTTATTTGTGAAGATTGCGGCTGTGAATTTATATTTACTGCCGGAGAACAGGAATTCTATGCGGAAAAAGGTTTAACAAATAAGCCTAAAAGATGTGCAAATTGCAGAAAAATCAAAAAACAACAGCACAGAGGCAAAAAGAAAATGCACGATGCAATTTGTGCTAAATGCGGAAAACAAACGCAGGTACCTTTCAACCCGACACAGGGCAGAGATGTTTTATGTAAAGAATGTTTTGATGCTGAAAAAGCGGCTGCTGCGGCTGAAAGTACAGTTACGGCATAGTAATATATTTCTAACAAAAAAAGACTTGCTTATGTTTTAAGCAAGTCTTTTTTGTTTCAGACCTTGTATTCTTTCATTCGATTCTAAAATTCGCCGTTTAAGAGTTTCATTGTTTTCTGCTTTTAGTATAACTTTTTCTATAATATCAACCGTCGCTTTGTCAGCGTCTCTGAAGAGAAGGATATCAATTCCGGCAAGAATTGCCATTATACAGGCTTCTGCCGGACCAAAAGTTTGAACCCCTTTCATCATCATATCATCTGTTATTATAATACCTTTGTAATTCAGATTATTTCGCAAATATCCTATTGCATTTTTGCTCAAAGAAGCCGGAAGCGGCTCTTTATCGAAACAAGTACAATATAAATGCGCCGCCATAATCATCTCCGTATCAATATTTTCTTTAAACGGCTTAATATGAATATTTTCCATTTCGTTTAATGCTAAATCAATCTTAGGAAGAGTTAAATGACTGTCTTTATCAGCATCGCCATGTCCGGGAAAATGTTTGATACACGGAATAATTCCATTTTCTCTATATATTTTTGATACAAGTTTTACGCATTTTGAAACCGCTTCCGGATTATCAGAAAAAGCCCGTTCACCTATTATGGGATTATTCGGATTTGTATTTACATCGGCACACGGCGCAAAATTCAGATTAATTCCGTACTCTTTTAGTTCTCTTGCAATATTTAAATTTTGTTCTTCGAGAAAATTTTCACCTTTATTAAAAGCATACCTCGGGGAGAGATATCTTTCATGAATATTTTCGGTTCTCTCTACTCTTCCGCCCTCCTGATCAATTGATAAAAAGGGCTGAACCAAAGATTTCGATTTTATATCCATAATAAGTTTTTTAAACTGTTCTCTTGATTTTATATCACGAGTAAAAAATATAACTCCGCCTAATCCTTTTGCCAGAGCTTCATCCAAATAATCTCCGGTTCCTAAAATAAACATTTGATAAACAAGTTTTTCCATATGATAATCATACATTTAAATACCGGATAAAATCAATAAGCAAAGTTTATTATATAATTCAATTGTCTGCAATATACCCCCTACAAGCGCTTCTGAGCTCAAACTCCAATCCGTATAATACAATTGGTATTTTATTTATTAAATAGAAAGAATTTTTCGTAAAATAGAAGCTCTAGCCTAAAAAATAAATATTATGTATAATAAAAGAAGATATAAAAGAATGGAGCTTAAGATTATAAAATGAAAAAAATATTTTTATCAATGGTTGTCGGTTTTTTATTACTATCTGCAATATCTTTGGACGTATCTGCAGCAAAAAAATCATCTAAACTTTCTAAAGAAGCAATCGCTGAAATGTCTGACAGCATTGATAAATTAACCCAAAAGATATACGGGCGTGCTCTTTTATCCCCACAAGATAATGAAACTCTAATCGGAATAAAGATTAAACTCGACAACCAGATGCTTATGTCTTCGACAACAGAGCTTGCACCTCTTTATTATAAAGCCGGCAACGTATACAAGCTCCGTGATATGAAGCCGGAGGCTATTGAATGTTACCAGACTATCTTAGAAAACTTTTCCGATACAGCTCTTGCACCAAAAGCCCGTGCAGCATTGGAAGAACTGGGGGTAAAAGTCGAAACTCCTGCCATAAGCGATGAAGAATCTGAAGAAGATGAAAGCATTTAGTTTTTTAATATAAACTTGAAAAAAATATAAATCATATTTATAATAGATATATGAGCAGTATTGCAGGAGCTATAGCCAACTATCAGGAAGTAAACAGTTTTTATGCACAAAACTCTTTAAGATCAGAGCTTTTTGCGCGATTTCCTTATGACAAATTTGCACAAGTTGAACCCGATGAGATTTCAGCAGATGATAACGCTGCCGTTGCATCTATTTCGCCGGAAGCAATAGCTCTTTATAATGCCGAACAGAAATCAGACACGAAAGAAAATGGAACTCCTGATAACACGGATAAAGAACTCACACCGCAGGAAGAACAAGAAGTCGCAGAGCTAAAAACCACAGATGCAGAAGTAAGAGCTCATGAACAAGCTCACAAAGCAGCTGCAGGGGGGCTAAGAACCTCCGCACCGAATTATGAATACGAAACCGGCCCTGATGGAAAGAAGTATGCCGTTGCCGGAGATGTTAATGTTAGTTACCAGCACAGTTCAGATCCGGAAGTTAATCTGAAAAATGCCCTGCAGCTTAAAGCTTCAGCCCTTGCTCCGGCAGAGCCGTCAAGTCAGGACAGAAAAGTCGCGGCTCAGGCAGACAGAGAAATTGCCGAAGCACGACAGGAAATACAGAAAGAACAAAAACAGACTGAAGAAAATGAAGAAAATTCTTCAGACATAAATGCCGCATCTGTTGAACCGGAAACCGCTGCCGAATCAAATAAGGATTATAGCAGCATGGAACTTTCTCCTGAGCTTTAGTTATTTTGAACTTTGCTTAACAAATTCATAAAATACAATAAGAACGTTTTCAACTTGTTAGTTTGGGTTGTCCGCACTGCTACAAGCAGTTTTAATAATAAAAAGACTAAGCTTGTAAGCTTAGTCTTTTTATTATTTATATAACCTTTTATTTTGTAGTTTGAATAAATAAACTTATTAAATCATTCAAAGCAGAGTATTGTTTTTGATAACTTTGAGACTGTTTTTCAAGAGTCAAAATCTGCTTTTTATATTCTTGAATTGAAGCCTGGCATTCTCTTGCAGAAACTTTTAAATTCTCTTGAACCTGTTGAGCATCTTGAAGAACACTTTTCATTGAAATACCTAATGCTTCCATAGTCTGTTTAATTATCTGCGCGCCTGTATGTCTTGAAACTCCGCTTGGAAGCTGTGAAATAAGCTTCTTCAAAACCGTTATATTAGCAGGCATTTCAAATGATTCGCTCATTGTCTCAACTACCGGGGTTTTTACGGACTTTGGCTCCGCAAAGAAAGTATCAGTATCTTCTTCAATATCATCAAAGAAGTTTGTGTTTTTTGCAGGTTTAGCAGGTTCCGCAAAAAAATCATCTGCCGATGATGATGAAAAAATATCATCATTCATAGGATTAGTAACCGGCATTGAGTCAAAACCGTCTGTTTGAATTTCTTCTTGTATATCCATATTCTCAGCCTGTTTTTTTAAGGCCTCTACAATCTTCTTTCCTACACTTTCATTATTCGGCATATTTTTACTCCCTTATAAATCTACCTAATTCATTATATTTAAAACATGGTCAAAATAAAACAAAATGTAATGTTTTGTTAATCTTTTAATCTAATATTTAACAAAACAAAGCTCAAATCACTTATCATTGGAAAAGTTAAGCGGCATGTTCACATATCCTTAAGTTATAAATTCTGCAACAGGCCTAAAACATTTTGCGCCTTTAAATTTCCGGATGCGGACAAAAGTGTTGCAGATGCCTGCTGAAGTATACGAAACTTAATAAAATCGGATGTTTCCTCTGCAATATCAGTATCTCTTAACGTAGAGCGGAATGAAATAAGGTTTTCCAGTTTTATCGTTTGCGCTTCCGCAACTGATTGAAGCCTGTTAATTGTTGTTCCTATGTTTAAAAGCTGCTCCTGAACATTTTTTATAAGTTCATCTATTGTTTCAACACTCGCAAGTGCATTTTCTGCCGTTGTTAAATCTACACTGAAACCGATAAGGTCAAAACTGATACTTGTTGAAATATACTTATCTGCTCCGGAGCCGATATCAACTTTCAAATTCAGTTCAAACGGATTGGAAGTTATAACTATTGCATTTGAATAAATAGTATTTTCACCTTTATCTATCAAAGTATTGCGATTTCCGCCTTCACCGTCTATTGTATTATTATATCCGGACGAAACAATAAAGCTGTCATTAGAATCACCGCCGTTCGCTTTATTGTTATCACCGTTAATTTTGATACTGTCAATACCGTTTCCTGCTTCTCCGTAAAATGCTCCGTATAATCCGTTATTAACGGTTAAAGTATCGTTTCCTGCTCCGCCAAAGATATTATTATATGCACTATTTATAAAAATATCATCACTACCGTCTAATGCATAAACGGTATTAACAACTCCGCTAATTGTAATATTATCAGCTAAGTTACCGGCATAAAACCTGTTATGCGAGCCTGATATCAGAACATTATGAGCGGTATTAAGCTCACCTTTAATTTCAAAATAATCACTTATAAACTCAATTTTCCCGTCTTTTGCTATACTGTATACAAAATCATTTGAGCCATTATATATATTTTTAACAGTAAATTTAATTCCGTTAATTAATAGTTCTTTAGATTCTCCGTTTTTAAATGTCACAGCATAGTTACCCGCCCCGGGAACATTTATTTTTGTTGTATTAATACCGTTATCATTAATAGCATTTGTTCCGGCGTTACCATTTACCGTAGCTCCGTTTGAAGTTTAAAATACATTGAACGTATCTTCCCCGTCACCACCGCTATGATTTCCGCCCGCATATATATTAAACACATCATCACCGCTGCCGCCGTTGGTATTTATTTCTTGTTGATTTGATTTTGAATTAATAATATCATTCCCATCTTCTCCAAAAGCTGATATATAACTACCGTTATTAATATTTAATACATCATCACCGGAACCGCCATAAATGGTAATCCAAGAAGAAACTACGCCGTCTGCCGTTATCGTATCATTTAAGTTTCCTCCCGTAAAATAAGTTGATTTTCCCGTTATAACGACATTGTGAGCGACATCTTTTTGAGCGGTAATGGAGAAGTTATCAACTTGAAAAGTCAAAACCCCGGAAGAAGCATCTTTAGAATACGTCAACTCATTGACAGTCGTAAGCCTGTTCTTAACGGTATATTGAACTCCGTCAATTGTAATTGTTCTTGTTTCATTACCGGCAAAAGATTCCACACCTTCAATAGTATTTGCTGCGGAAGCTTTTTGACCGCTCTGTGTTTTTTGCACTGCCGCAGATGCTGGCGAAGAAAAAGCCGCAGAAAGGGAATTACCCCTTTCCACAGTTTTTGCCGGTAAATCCGGGGTATATATTTTGGATATTGTATTGTTATTATATGTACCGGCAGTAACTTTTGCGGAGTTTGCAAGACGTGTTACCCCTATATTTTCATTTGGTGCTTCATACAAACTCATTCCGTTATATTGCATAGAATTTCTTATTTGCTCAATCTGCTCGATAATCTCATCTGCTTCTTTCTGCATTGCTTCGCGTGACTGCGTACCATAGGTTCCGTTAGCAACCTGTACAGATAATTCTCTTAAACGCCTTAATAAATTTTCAATCTCTTCAAGACCGCCTTCTGCAGTCTGCAAAAGCGCAATTCCGTCGGCAGTATTTTGCTGCACCTGAAGCATTGAACTGATTTTGGTTGATAAGTCCGTTACAATTGAAAAACCGGCGGCATTATCTTTAGCCTGATTAATCTTGTAACCTCCGGTCATTCTCCGGATACAATCATTTAGACCTGTTGTATTATAGGCAAGGGTTCGCTGCAATATCAAATCTGCTACATCGGAAGTGAGACTAATCATTTTCACCCCCATAGCGCACCCCTACAACACTGTCTATAAGCGGATTCCCCTCCCCCAACAGGTTAAAACATCCGAAAGTATGGGCTTTCCGACCTCTACCATTACATGATTAACTAAAGACAATACCACAATATCCATAATTATTAAGCAAATAAATCTTATATCTATATTATATATTATTAATAGATATTTTACAAGTGTATAGAAAACAAACCGGTCGAATAAATATATTCGACCGGTTATCTGTTTTAATTTTCCACATATTCTCTTAAACGTTTACTTCTGTTTGGATGTCTTAACTTCCTTAACGCTTTAGCCTCAATTTGCCTGATACGTTCACGTGTTACCCCGAACAGTTGTCCTACTTCTTCCAAAGTTCTCTGACGACCGTCATCCATACCGAAACGCAATCTTAAAACATCACGTTCACGCGGAGACAATGTACAAAGAACCTCTGCCAAATCCTCTCTGAGAAGCTCTGAAGCTACTGTCTTAATAGGAGCATCTGCTTCTTTATCTTCAATAAAATCCCCCAGTCTCGAATCTTCTTCTTTACCAATTGGAGTTTCAAGTGAAAGCGGCTCCTGAGCAATTTTTACAATTTCTCTTAATTTCGAAATAGAAACCCCCATTTCAACAGCCAATTCTTCTTCGGTCGGCTTTCTTGAAAGTTCCTGGGCTAATCTTCTTGTAACCTTCTTTAATTTATTAATAGTTTCTACCATGTGAACAGGTATTCTTATGGTTCGAGCCTGATCAGCAATTGCTCTTGTAATAGCTTGTCTAATCCACCAGGTTGCATAGGTTGAGAACTTGAAACCTCTTTCATGGTCAAATTTCTCAGCAGCTCTAATCAGACCCAAATTACCTTCCTGAATCAAATCCAAGAAAAGCATGCCGCGGCCTACATACTTCTTTGCAATACTTACAACAAGTCTTAAATTTGCTTGAACAAGTTTTCTCTTTGCAATAGCGCCCGGCGTTCCACCCTGTATAATCTTTCTTGCAAGTTCAATTTCTTCACTTGTAGATAATAATTTTATTCTGCCTATTTCACGTAAATATAACCTCACCGGATCTTCCACCGCAACACCTTTTGGAACATCCGTGTCGAGTTCTTCTCTTGATGAATCGGAAGAGTCCATCATATAAAAATCATCGCTCTTTATTCCGCTAAGTTTTGACGAGGTTATAATATCTTCTATATTATCAGTACCTAAATCCGTTTCAATATAATCTACCGCATCATCCTTCTCGGCATCATAATCCAATAAATCCAGATTTTCGTCTTCTACACTAATTACTGATGAACGTGAATTTCTTTTTTGGGTCATTATTTAATCTCCAGTTCTTAACTTTATTTTATCTCTAAGCTGTAATTGTATTTTTAACGCTTCTACTTCGTCATTGTTTACCTGTTTATATTTTTGACGGAGTTCATTATTTTCCTTTTCCTGATAACATTTTTTTAGTCTTATGACAATTTCTTTTACAGCACTTTCAAACTCCTCCGGCTCTAATCCGTTAAAGGCTTCCGAAAGTTCAACTATTTCTGTAAGAGTTTGGGTCAAATTATCATCCTCAATGAATTCCGTATACAAACTTTTAACCAATTCCTTAACATTATTTATTGTACACGCCAATTTGTCAATTGTATTTTTTACAATTATTAACTTTTCATCTCGAATGATATTTTCCGGTATCAATTCACTAAGTTGTTTGTAGTTTAGCGAACTGCCGTTTACTAGAAAAACGCTCAATAAATTTTTTTGCGCTTTTATTTCAAATTGTGAAGAATTTGTTACAGTTTTTTTATTATTCTCGGCTTTGTATATAAAAACATCTCTGTTTTCATATCTTGCAAGTTCTTTTATTAGAGCTTTTTCATCAACATCAATAAGCCCGGATACCATCTTAACATATTCTGTCTGAATAATTTTGTTATTAATATCTTTTAAAATTTCCATAATTTGATTGACAAGTTCAGCCTTTTCCTGCGGAGTTTTTACATTATTTTTTTCCGTCAAAATATTATTCAGAAGAAAATCAATAAGCAGTGGAGCATTTTTAATATACTGCTTAAACTCTCCGCCGCCGGATGTTCTGATAAATTCATCCGGATCTTTTCCCTGCGGAGGCGACACAACTCTTATTTCACAAGCATATTTATGGTCATTAGAGGCAGCTATATGACTTTCGTCAAACTGTTTTACGTCTCCCAGAACGGATAAAGTCTCCTTAATAACGCCGCTTCCTTTTTTGGTAGCATTTATTCCTGCATTATCCGTATCAAATGAGAGATAAATTCTTCTGGATTTAGTATATCTTGAAAGCAATTTGACATGCTCCGGGGTCAAAGCCGTTCCGCAAGACGCAACAGCGTTCTTTACTCCGTATGATTGAGCGGATATTACATCAAAATAACCTTCCATAATAACAACGCCGTCTTCTTCTTTTATAGCATCCTTTGCGGAATTTAAACCAAAAAGGATTTTACTTTTGTTATAAACCAAAGAGTCAGAAGAGTTTAAATATTTAGGATTCTGCCCTTCGTCAACCGCGCGGGCCCCAAAAGCGACATATTCTCCGTTTTCGTTTTGAATAGGAATAATAATCCTGTTCCTAAATCGGTCAATCCAACCTCCTGAGTTGGATTTTAAAATCAAGCCGGCTTTTTCTAAAATATCATCTTTAAACTCTTTCTTTAATTCTTTATATAAAACATCATATTTATTAGGTGCCCAGCCAAGAGTAAAATTTTCAATAATCTCATCCGTTATATCACGTCCGCGCAAATACGTCATGGCTTTATTTGCATCATCCGAAGATTTAAGAAGAGTATGATAAAATTTTGCAGCCCTGTAACATGCCTTTATCATATCTTTTTTTTGATTTTTTGTATCTGAAGAAGAGCTATATTTTGCAGGAAGTTCAATACCGAATTTTTCAGCCAATTCTGTAATAACATCTATAAATGCACGGTTTTGAATTTTTATAAGAAAACTTAAAGCATCACCGGCCGCACCGCAAGAAAAACACTTATAAATCCCCTTTGAAGGGCTTACTGACATAGAAGGCTTTTTATCATTATGAAAAGGACAAAGCCCCCAGTAATTAGCTCCGCTCTTTTTCAAAACGACATATTGCGATACTACATCTACTATATCCAGCCGGTCTTTTATCAAAGAAACAACTTCTTCAAACGAATTTGCCATAATTATATTTTAACACTGAAAAAATATTTCGTGTAAAGAAATCTCCGTTTTAATTTAACTGATTGCCAATTCATAAATAGCTTCTGAATAAGTAGGATGGGCAAAACAGCTTTTTTTAATATCTTTCACTGTCAAATTATTTTGCATTGCTATAAGATACGTATGAATTAGTGCTGATGCTTCTTTTGATACAATATGCACTCCGTAAATCAAATCATCCTTTGTTATAATTTTAATAAAACCGTCCGTCATATTATCACACCACGCTTTGCCCAAAGCAGTGACCGGAAGTTTTTTTATAGTATAACTTTCGTCACAATCCTGCTCTCTCAAACCCAGCCAGGCAATTTCCGGTTCACCGTACACAACTGACGGGGTAAGTTTTCTGTCGAAAGGAATTCCAAGAGCAAATTCTTTTGCCTGATGGATGGCATAATGTGCAAGTTGAATTTCGCCGCAAGCATCACCCAGTATTATATCAGGATTGCAATTCAGGCTGCAAACGGGCTTCCTTCCTACTGCAGAAAGTATAAAGTCCGGCTCAATTATAACATCATTATTAAGTTGTACCCTTTTATTTTCTGTTTTTTCAATTGAAGTGTTTAGGTAAAATTTTATATTTTTCTGTTTAAAGATACGCTCAATCCTTTTTGAAACTTCAACATCCGCTATCGGTAAAAGATGTTCTTTTGTCTCTGTAATATGAACTTCTGTACCAAAATTGTTTAAAATTCTTGCCCATTCAATTCCAATAGCACCGGAACCTATTATTAAAACTCGTTTAGGGAGCTCTTTTATATTTAAAATGTCGTCCGAGCTCAGAATGAATTTCCCGTCAAATCCCAACCCTTTTAATTCCCGAGGTTTTGCTCCGCAGGCGAGTATTATTTTTTCTGCTTTATACTCTTCTTCTCCGGTTGATATTACATTATTATTCTTTAT
>CALUPN010000036.1 GCA_944322625.1 Candidatus Gastranaerophilales bacterium
GGCATGAAGAGACTCGAACTCCCACGCTTGCGCACTAGTTCCTAAGACTAGCGTGTCTACCATTCCACCACATGCCCATATGTGACAATTACGATAATATCAAGAGCACGGTATATTGTCAAATCTCAAATAAAAAACTATTATTAAGTTTTGTAACAATAATAAAAAATAGTGAAACTGACTTGTTTTTATATACTTTATATATATGAGGTATTTAAGATGACATTGGATGGTGTAACAAAAACTGAATATACCTATACTGCACAGCAAGGACAGGGGGTCCGTGCTCAACAGTCATCTTTTACGAATTCTGTTATGACAGAAGCTGCAAAGAATGCTGAAAATACCTCTGTGGAAGAAAATAAAAATACCTCTAAACTTGATGAATTGTTAGAAAAGCTATGTGCGGAATTTAAGAACCTTGGATTAAGCCCTGAAAGTTTAAAAAACAGCGGCATTTTATACCGTGTTACAGGTTTGAATGAACAGCAAATTCAACTACTTAGCGAAGCAGAATTAAAGCAGGTTATGGACTGCTTAAAAACAGCGATTAAGGATTGTTCTTCTGAAGGTCAAATCAATTTGGAAAAAGTCGGTGCAACAGCTAATAAATATTACGTTGCATTAAAGACCGGATGGGATTCTATTGAAAAGTATAAGAAAAACCAGAAGGGCGAATGCTTATCGGAGCGTATGGAAAGATTCTTCGGGTTAGAAGAAGGTTCTTTTGCAAAGCTTCCGCAAAATAAAATTCAAGAATATTTGGACAGATATTTTAATGAATTCTTCGTTGATAAATTAAAGAAAGCAAAAACAAAAGAAGAAAAGCAGCAGATTTATAAACAACAGCTTCAGGATTTTGGTAAATTATTACTTAATACGCCAGATGAAGACAAGGCTGTATTTAAGCAAGCAATTACATCCCTTGTTGCTTCAAACAGGCTTAAAGGTTTAGACGCTGTTTTAACAAGTTTTGCGACGCCTCAGGCTCGTACTGCCTGGGCTGATAGCTGGACAGTAGAAGAAACGAAAAACTTGGCATTAAAACCTGATGTCGAAGGAAATGTACTTTCCGGCGGTGAAGTAACAAAAGCTACTGTACGTATTACTGCTGAAAAAAGTGAAGAAGGCCTCAAAAAGTCTCATAGAGAATTTCAAAATGAAGCTAAGGCTTTCTTTGAAGAGAATAAAGAAGCTTTAGAAGTTATTGCTCAAAAAGAAGCAAGAGGCGAAGAATTAACAGAAGAAGAAAAACAGTTAAAACTCAAAAGAGATAATTTTTACACTGCAGTTTCAGCAGGTGAAATTTCCGGTACTGCAATGAATCAAATCATTACAGATGCCGTAAAAAGAGAACTTCTTCAAGGTATGAATAAAGATGCTTATGAACTTCCTAACTATAAAGAAGTTCTTGAGCAGATAACGGAATTTGTTGAAAATAATCCGGAAGCTTTAACAATGCCTAAGGAGGAAATTGTAAAACTCTTAGACGAAGCAACAAACGGTAATTATTCTGTCGTTGTAAGCGGGGGTGATACTGAACTAAAAGCGCCGCAGGAAGCAGCAACAGGAGAAAATGCAGAGACTCCGGATTATGGCTATACGCAAAGAACCGAAACGGTTGATACTTCAAAATTAAATAGTTTGAAGCAACAGCTTTTTTCAAACGAAGAAGTTGCTGTTTTCAGTGTGGAAAAAAATCCCGGAGTAGTTTCAAATCCGGTTGCTTCTTCGAAACTTAAGGCAAAACTAGAGCCGATGAATTCACAAGAAAAACTCAATTATATTGCTAAAAATTTTCACAACTTCAGTTTCGGAATTAAAAAAGCTATAGGTGCGGGGTTGGAGCGCTTAGGACATGATAATTTGATGCGTGTTCTGTCTAAAATTAACAGTGACAGTTTTATTTTAAGCATATACAAACAAATCGGCTTAAAAAGTGAAGATATTGAACAATTGAATGTTTCAATCGGAGCTAAGAATATAATGTTAGCGTCTCTTCAAAAAGAAGAACAAGCATAAGGATATAGCAAGCAGACAGGAAACAGAAAAATACGACATTCTTCTTAATATTTCTTAACATTCATCCCGTTAAAAGTAAATTTTTTATCAAAATTTTACTTTATATAAATAACGAGGAGTAATCATGAGTATATTGAGTAATGTATCAGGTTTTATACAAACTGAAATGTTGGGTATTGAAAAAGATACTCCCATTCAAATTGCTTCTCAAAAAGTTATAGAAACTCCCGTTATCCGGGGTGAAACTAAAGGTAGTAATGAAGATGTTTTTGAAAGACAAGAAACAAAAAATGAAACAGGGACAATAAAAAATGCAGGTAATTTGAGCATAGGGGCTTTAAAAGAAAATTTAAAATCGCTGTCAACTAAATACGGATTTATATCAAAAGAGTTTAATCCGGAAAAACTTCTTCAAGAAGTTGTCGGACTCTCCAAAGAAGAACTTGAAAAACTTTCTCCGCAAGACAGAACACGTGTTCAGAACGCTGTTGATTACGCAATGAAAGAGTATTATCAAATGGCAAAACAAGGGGTTATAAACAAAGATGCTGATCTGGATAAACTAACGGTTAATTTTTGTAAACTTGTTTATGAAGCTTTGAGAAGCGGTACGTTTAAAGATGCGCAAGACTACGGAGATGCTGTCGGTGATGTAATAAAAGAACTCGGTGAAAATTTCTTAAAACTTTCAGTAGAAGAGCAAAGGGAAGTTTTAAAAACCAAAAGAACTGCCGAAGATAAAGCGTTGGAAAAAGAACTGTCAGAGGCAAATAGTTTGCCGGAAGCGGAACAAGAACAGGTTAAAAATAAAATAAGAGCTCGCCACCGTTTTGTACAGCGCGGGAAATATATGCAATTAGCAACATGTGCCAAATCCGAAACCGCAATGAACGGATTAGTAATTTTAAAATCTGATGACCTGGCCTGGGGTGCCGATATAACCTTAAACACAAGATGTTCTGCAGAAGAAAGAACTCAAACGGCTGATTATGCAGACTATGATTTTACGCAAGACTTGATAAAAGACTTCAAAGCTTTTAATGATGTAATTAAACCTGAATATTTAAAAGATTATTCTTGCACCGTTGTAACTTATAAATCAGAAGAAGGGGTAAAATCATATCAGCAAAGTTATGTTGAAGACAGAAATAAATATGAAAAAGCTCTGGAAAAACAGGCAAGGGGAGAGACATTAACGGCTGAAGAACAAGAACTTTTGACAATCATGAGTAATGATTACTATACTGCAACTGCTCAAGCTATTGGAGAAGGGGCTCTTAATAACGTTAATATGACGAATTCGCAAAAGGCGGAATTTCTGGCTCAATGGGAAGGTGATGCAAAGCAATACAGTGATTATCAAACCGTTACGCAAGTTGTTAAAGAAGAGCTGGCGGAAAATCCGAAATATTCTGAAATTGCCGAAGAATTTGAATCGATAAAAATAAAAGCCCGGAATGTAACAATAAACAATAAAAAAACAGTGAACACAGAATCTGAGTTTATTAACCCGAAATCTTTAAATGAGGTATCAGAAACGCAAAGCTCAGTATTAAATTATTCTAATGAAAGTAACGCGGATAAATTACATTCTGAAAATAAGAAATTTATTTCTAATCCGATAAGTAATAAAACTCTGATAAAGAAGAATAATCCAATTATAGTTGCATCAAAAATAAAAAAATTAGGCATAGAAGAAGCAATAAAAGAGTATGGTAAAACAGAAGTTATTACGGCAATTCTTGATAATAATAACTTAAAACACTTGCGCCCGCTGCTTGGTACAATAATAAAATCCTATGATAAAAATTCTATAAAAGAAATTGCAACTAATTGTTCGGATAGTGCATTTGTCTATATTTGTTCAATAGTTGACGGAAATATGATTGCCGAGTTAACCGAAAACAGGCGTGATTTATGCTTCGCGGCAAGAAATCAAATAGAAAATATGGAAAAAGAATATGAAGCTGCTTAAAAATATTATTTACAATATATTATCTGTTCAAGAGAAAATTTTACGCCATAAGCTTTCGGCAACGCTTGGTGCAAAACACGGTTCTAAAAGAAAACGCCTGTATTCAAACGGCTGTACTCTTGATTTAAGTTCAATGGCAGAAGTTGAAAAACAAAAGCTTGAAGAAGAATTGAACTTAATACTCAAGAAATATGATTATGAGCCTGAAAAAATTCTTGAATATATAAAAAAACAAGGAACGGATGTTTACTATCTGGATAAAGCATCTTCAAAACTGAATACTATAGGAGAAAATGAAGGTTTCATTTATCCGGCATCCGGGCTTAAGGCTCTTTATTTATCGTCGCTTGTTTCTAAAAAGTTGACTCTTAAAACAAACGAAATGTTTATTCTCTCACACGGAGAGATAAATAAATACTATTTTATCTACCATTTTTATAACTGGTATGCTTTTAAACATAATATTTCCGGTCTTGACCGCAATTCGCAGGAACTATTAAAGAAATACCTGTTTTCAGACGCTGATATGAATAAGCTTCAGCTTTCTGAAATCTATCAGCTTAAAGACGCTATCAAGCAGGATAAAGCCTCAATTGAATTTGTAATCAAGCTCTGCCGTAACTATGAAGGTACAAAACAGGCTTTGAATAAAATGAAAAATGAGGGAAGCGCAAAGTTATAAATTAGGTTTGTTATTTTAATTTATTATACTCATCATCTGTAACCGGTTCCAGCCATTCGTTCGAAGTTTCAACTCCATCAAGTTCAACAGCGAGGTGCGAAAACCATGAATCTGGTGCTGCACCATGCCAGTGTTTAACATTTGCCGGAATATTTATTACATCACCCGGTTTCATCTCTATAGGTTCTTTTCCCCATTCCTGATAGTAGCCTCTACCGCCAACTGCAATCAGCATTTGTCCGCCGCCTGATTTTGCTTTATGAATATGCCAGTTATTTCTGCATTTAGGTTCAAATGTAACATTCGCTATTTTTACTTGCTGTGTTGAAACAGGAGCTAAATAACTTTGTCCTGTAAAATATTTTGCATAAGCATTATTCGGGGCGCCAATCGGGAACATTATAGTTTTAGCGTAGGCTTCTTTTTCTGTTATAGCAGGTTCACTATCTGACCAAACTTCTTTTGCTAAATTAAATACAGCCCAGGCTTTAGGCCAGCCGGCATAAAAAGCATTATGGGTAATTATTGCAGCAATTTCAGGTTTTGTAACCCCATTATTTTTTGCAGTTTCGAGATGGTATTTCAAGGATGAATCAACTACCCCCTGTGACATTAATGAAACTACTGTTATTATACTTCTTGTTTTCAAATCGATATCCTGATTATTCCAGTTTTCACCAAATAAAACATCATCATTAAAATGTGCAAACTCCGGTGCAAAATTACCAAGCTGCACTCTTCCTGCTGTTTGTGTAATTTTTTTCATATTAACTCCTTTATTTAATTCTCTATTTGTTTTCGCAAAACACGGGTTTAAAGCAATACCCGCCATCAATACTGTTATAGTTAGTATAGCCGACAATTTATTTTTCATACTCTTTTCTCCTTGAATTGTTTTTTAATTTTAAAACATTAGAGCCGCTATCAGTCAAGAAGATTTTTCTAATTTAAATATTCACTTATCCAGGTTGTAATAATTTTTGATAAACTTGTGTCATTCTTAAGCATCAACATGCCGGTAGAACGGGCTTCAGAAGTGTATGATGCAAATGCTGCCTGGGCAAATTTCTTTAAATAATCCTGCGCCTCAGCCCCGCTGGTATCGCCGGTTCCTGAAATAGAAAAGAAATCTACATTATCTAAATGGGCCAGGTGCACAGGAATATATAACCCTTTTGTTTCAACGACGGGAGAGAGAAGCACGATGGTTTTCGGTTTATATGCAATCTTATCAGCAGCAATAACAGCCGCACTTCCGCCAATATCGGCCCCTACTATAGCCCAGTCATTGAAGAAAACTCTTTTAGGGTTCTCTTTCTTAACATAATCAATAACTTTAACAACATCATCCGGATATTTAGCATAAGCACTATTTGTCATACTCTTCCAGGAAGCACGGACGAGCTTGGAATTGTATATGCTCTTCCCGTGTCCTCTTAAATCAATCCTCAAAACCGCATATCCCTGATTTAACAAATCCGCAGGCAGAGTCTCCCACCAGCTTGAGGTATACCCTAAAGAATGCAACAGAACAACCGTGCTGTATTCCTTCTTACCTTTTATTTTCGGATACTCTAATACTGCCTTTAAGCTAAACCCGTCAGATGCCGGTACAGTAAGTTCCTGCTTTGTAGTTTTTACTGATGCAAAAACTACCCCGTTTATTAATAGTAAAAATAATGTTAAAATAAGGATAATTCTTTTCATAACAGCTTTAATTATAGCACATAAAATTAAATCGTTACAAATCTTAATAATCAGGCAATTATTTAAAGAGAATATACTTTATATATATAAGAACTTATTAAGGAGAGCTAATGGCTATAGTTTTAGATACAAATATGAAATTATTTGCCGAGCGTATGAATATAACTTCATCACGCATGATACAGGACTATGGCTTAAAAACGGTTGATGAAATAATCGAGGCGGAAGCCGCACAGGGTAACACACAGGCTATAAATTACGCTCGCGAAATGTATAATTCACCGGCGAAACTTATTAAGGTATTCAAACTAACTGATGTAGAAAACAAGTTTGTACTTTTGCATAACATGAATTCACAGATGAGAGAAGCAATATTACCTATGCTTGATCAAGAAGATCTGGTAATGGGTTTATACTTTTTTACAAAAGATAAACTTCTTGAAATGCTTATGGAAGTTGATATTGAAGAACTCGTTAGAGTTATTATGGGAGCTTTTCCGCTGGAAGATGTTGTTATGATGTTTACGGAAGATGATTTAGCGCAATTCTTCCAGCATGATGAACTGGAAAAATATGATGTTATTAATCAGTTAAAAAGCCTGCCTCCGGAAGTTATGATAAAATTCGTAGAGGGAGTTACAGGGCGCCCGTCAGAAGAGACGAATCCTTTAGATTTAATAAAGAGTATTGAATCACTGCCGATTGATAAATACAGAGATTTTATGTCTGCAATTGATCCGGATGTACAGAGGCAGTTAGTTTTTCAGTTAACAAAACAGAAACCGAAATACTTAACCCTTTTTGAAAACGAAACTTATGTAAATATGTTATCAACATTGATGAAACCGGAAATGGTTAAACCTATGGTATTTTTGGAAAAAGAATCTCTTGTAAATATGATAACGGAGCTGCCGGATGATTTAATGTCTATAGTAGCTGCGCAAGTTGATACAAAAGATTTTGCGGAATATTTGTTAGACGGGCATCTTGATTTATTGGAAGAAGCTCTGATGGTTTAATGACGTGAACCAAGCGTTCTTCATTTTATTTAATTTCAAAATCAACACTGCTGTTCTGGTTATTTTCTTTCTTTATGCCTGTTATAAGTTCGTAGATATAAGCGGTTACAAGGCCTGTAAATCCGTTAAAGAGGGCGCTTATTCCGGCCATTAATATCATAAGCAGTATCATTACGATAATCGAACCGAAGCTGCCAAGGAAAAATCTTAAAAAGCCTTGAGTGTACGAAGGAATCAGCCAGCCAAGCAGCATACTTATAGGTGCATAGACTGCAGAGAATGCAATAAACGAAACAAAACCGATTACGGCACCAAAAATACAGCCTTCTCTTACACTTATTATACCGATTAAATCGTTTTGTTTAAGGTATGCAAGAATAAATGCCGATAAGCACAATATTAATATCATAAAGCTTAGAAAACTTACATAAGGTATAATTGTTATCAGGCCTAATATTACTCCAGCAAAGGCGCTTAATATAGATAATTGTTTTAGTAGCAATAAATTCATAATATATTCTCCTAACTAGCCGAAATATATCCCTTTAGTGCCGTGTATGCAGCAACATAAGGGGAGGCCAAATAAATAAAGCCTTTAGTATTTCCCATTCTGCCCTGAAAATTTCTGTTTTGCGTTGCAAGACAGACTTCACCGTCGCCCAAAATTCCGGCATGCACTCCTACGCAAGGCCCGCACCCGGGTGCAAGAATAGCAGCGTTTGCATCTACAAAAACATCAATCAGACCTTCTTTCAGTGCCTGTTTAAATACATCTTTAGATGCTGGTGATATAAGCATTCTAACATCAGGATTAACCGTTTTGCCCTTAAGGATTTCTGCAACAACTCTCAAATCCTCAATTCTTCCGTTAGTACAGGTTCCGACAAAAACCTGATTAACTTTGATATTTTTAAGCTCATCAACTGTTTTAGTGTTATCAACTGTATGCGGGCAGGAAACCGTGTGAGGAATATCTTCAGCATTGATTTCTATTATTCTTTCATATACAGCATCAGAATCCGGAATAATTTGTCTGAATTTATCTTCGCGCCCTCTCTGTTTCAAAAATTCTTTTGTCTTACTATCTGCTACAAATAACCCGCATTTAGCCCCGGCTTCTACTGCCATATTAGCAAGTGTAAACCTTTCAGACATTGTCATATTTTCAATAGTATCGCCTGTAAATTCTAGAGCCTTATATGTAGCTCCGTCTGCCCCTATCATGCCGATAAGATGAAGCATTAAATCCTTAGAACAGATTCCGGGTTTAAATTTTCCATTTACAACGATTTTGAATGTAGCAGGAACTTTTAGCCAGGTTTTACCTAGCGCCATTGCAACTGCAACATCAGTTGAGCCCATGCCGGTTGCGAAAGCTCCCAGTGCACCGGAGGTACAAGTATGGGAATCAGCACCCACAAGCACTTCACCCGGGTTTACAAATGTTTCAATTAATCTCTGGTGGCAAACCCCTGCTCCTACATCCGATAAGATTGCCCCATACTCTTTATGGAAATCCCTTAACACCATATGTGTGTTAGAAAGTTCTTTTCTCGGGCTTGGAGAAGCATGGTCTATGAATAAAACCGTTCTTTCCGGATTGTGTAGTTTGTCCTTGCCGAGCTTTTTAAACTCCTGGACCGTCAAAGGTCCGGTACCATCTTGTACAGCAGTTACATCTACCTTTGATATAACAAGTTCACTCGCATGGACAGTCTTACCTGCGTGTTCTGATATGATTTTTTCGACTAAAGTTAATCCCATTTTTATCTCCCCCTTTTATTCTATCACAATTTACTTGTTTTTGTTATAATTTTTTTGAGGGAGAGACAGGGGTAACGGTGTAAATGAATAAGAGAAATTTTTTTATATATTTAATGCTTGCAATTGCGTGTTTGTTTTTGGTTTGTCTTTCTACTAATTATGATTACGATTTGTTTGCAAGGCTTATTGTCGGTGAAAGATTTATAGAAAACGGAATTTTACCATTCAAAGATTTCTTATCATACACTCCTACTCATCCCTGGTATGACCATGAATGGGGCTCTGGAGTCGTATTTTATTTGTTTCTAAAATATCTTGGGCCGGTCGGACTTCTTATTTTGCAAGCAGTTTTGATGTTTTTTACCGCCTTTTTTGTGATGAAAACTCAAAGATTGCAAAAGCATGCGTATCCGGTATCGCTTATTTTTATGGCAATTTTTTTAGCACTTTTAATGCGGCTTAATTCAGAGCTTATACGATGCCAGATGTTTAGTTTTATGTTTTTTGCAATGTTTCTGTATTTTTTAGAAAAAACAAGAAAAAAAGGTTCAAACATACTCTGGTGGGTTCCTTTGATTACTATAATCTGGAATAATCTCCACGGAGGTGTTGTTTCAGGCTTAGGATTAATATTTATCTATTTTATATGCGCACTAATAGAGCGAAAACCCTGGAAGAAATACTTTGCAGTGCTTGCTGTATCCACTCCGCTTTTGACAATTAACCCTTATGGAATCAAGTACTTAAACTTTTTATTTTCAGCAGCAACAAAGCATAGAAAATACATAACTGAATGGTGGCCGTTTTATGCTAAAAGACATGTACTTTATTATTTGCCAATGAGCATTTATTGTATTTTTGCTTTTTTATTAAACTTTATACATAATAAAAAATTTGATATTACTAAAACAATTGTTCTTGCTGTAACATTATACAGCGGATTAGCGCATGTAAAATTGATTTCTCTTACGGTAATTGCTGTATCAGCACTTTGTTATAATGAATTTTGCAAAACTTTTTCTTTTGTGAAGAAGCTTCTAAAAAAAACAGAAAAAAGCATGTACCTTGCAATACCTCTGCTGGCGCTTCTAATCCCTCTATTCTCGCCAATGACGGCAAGGGCTGATTTATATAAATTTCCTTTATATGAAATAGAGTTTTTAAAAATTAATAATATTAAAGGAAATATTGTTGTGCCTTTTGGCTTTGGAAGCTATGCCTCTTATAAACTTTATCCAGATAATCTTATTTTTATGGATGGAAGGTATGAGGAAGTGTATAACGACAAGGAGTTTATGGTACTTAAGAACTTTGATTTAGCAGGTGCAAATTGGGATGATATTATAAAAAACTACGATACAGAAATACTAATGCCGATAAAAACATCAGATGTGTATCCGATTTTGCTAAGTAGTAAAGATTGGGAGCTTGTTTTTGAGGGCAGATTATGCGGAATTTTTGTAAAAAAAGAAAATCGGGCGTTTTCTTATTATGAACCCGAATATAATATTGATTACTATAGAAAAACAATGTTTAAACATGGAGATTTCCTGAATGACAACTAATCCTTTAAAATATACCTGCCTTTTCGGCGGCGGAGCTATTCGCGGAATGGCTTATATCGGAACAATCCGAGCTTTAGAAGAGCTGGGGATTGAATATGATATTATAGGCGGTTCGTCCGTAGGTTCGGTTATGGCGGCATTAGTCGCCTGCGGATACAAATCATACGAGCTGGAAAATCTGTTTATGAAGGTTAATTTTGACTTGTTCAGAGATATTCATCTCGGGATAGGAAAACCTTTTGCTTTAAGCAAAGGAGAGATTTTTCTTGATTGGCTTAATGAACTTTTATCTAAAAAAAATGAAACGGTGCGGGGCAGAAACATAACTTTTAAAGATTTAGAAAAACAGCTTGTTATTATTACGACGGATTTAACCAAGTTTTGTTGTCAGGAATTTTCTAAAAATGTAACGCCGGATTTTGAAATTGCGCAAGCTATAAAAATTTCCTCGAGCATGCCCGGTTTGATGGCACCTTTTAAGTATAAAGATTCTTATCTGGTAGATGGTGATTTGCAAAAGGCTTCTCCGATGTGGCGTCTTTCAAATACGCTTAACGAATCCGGCAGCAGGATTCTGGAATTCAGGCTTGAAGGTGATTACAGTAAGGATGAAGGTAATCCGATTTCTTATATAAATACAATCTATAGCTGCGTAACGGATATTGCAACTGATTTCGTAACCGAATTGTACGGTAATAATGACAGGTATGATTGTATCAGGATAAATACCGGTGATATTTTCTTTGCTGATTTTAATCTGAATAAAGAGGCAAGGAGAAATCTTATAAATATCGGCTATAATCAGACTATAAAGTATTTTAAGGAATTTTTACCCGAGAAAAAACGAAGGCTTTTAGAGGTTTATTCAAAACTGTCTGTTTATTTGAAAAAAGCCCAAAAAGGTTTAAAATCAAATAATGTGGAAGAAGTTCAATGGTGGTTTGGCGATATTTTTACTTTGCTTTGTGAAAACAAAGAAATAGTTGATCCAATTATATATAATAAGATAGTTGAGCTAAAAGCGGCTTTAGTTAAGGGGGTTACTACAATATTGTTTTTTCATAGTTGTTTTAAAGGGGCAAAACGTCTTGATGCGCAACTGAAAGATGTTATTATGACGATAAATTTCCGAATCGCAGACATAAAATTGTATCTGCAAAAAATTGAATTAGATACAAAGAATGAGAGCTAAAAGAGCGATTCTTGTACTGTAAAGACTGATTTTATCAAATTGTGGTTATTATTTATTGCTGCTAAAATATTAAGATTTGTAAAAATATTTCGAAAATCAGGCTATTTTTGTAATATTTCTTAACAAAACTATTGAATTATATATACTTCTGATATATCATAAGTATATATAAAGTGTTTATGCGTTATCAAAAATATACATTTATAGGAGTTAAAAGTATGAAAGAACAAACAATCAGCATGAAAAAAGTTACCAACCCCGCCAAAAGCAATTCTCAAGCATTTGCAACGTCATCCGAAGAGTTAAGAGCATACTTTAAAAAAGCTAACGGTTTCAGAAATTTGAGCGCAGATGAAGAAAAAGAAATTGCAAGAAAAGCAAAAAGCGGTGATAAAAATGCTAAAAAAGTTTTGGTACAATCAAATTTGAAACTTGTTTTAACAATCGCAAGAAAAGCTATACATGTTTCAAAGCTTCCGATTACGGATTTGATTCAGGAAGGGAATTTGGGTTTAATGGTGGCTGTCGAAAAATTTAATCCGGAACTTGGTTACAGATTTTCAACTTATGCGGGATGGTGGATTAAACAGGCAATGTTTAAAGCTATTTCCGAGCAGTCTTATTGTATGAAAATCCCGGTATATATTCAAGAAACATTATCAAAATTTTCTAAAATAAAAACTGAAATGGAAAGAACGTATAATTGCCAGGTAAGTAACAGTGATGTTGCTCAAAAAATGAATATGGAGCCGGATAAAATCGATACTTTCTTATCTGCATATGCGGCATCTGTATCCATAGAAGGCAGTTTTGACGGCAAAGACGGCAGTAAGCTAAATGTTGCGGATATTCTTGAAGATGAAAAGACAAATGTTGAAGAAAATATTGAATATGAACAATTGAAAAAAGATTTAAACAGTGTTATATCTACTCTTAAATCAAGAGAACAAACCGTTATAAAAATGAGATTCGGTCTCGAAAGCTTTGCAAAGACCACATTAGAAGACATCGGTAAATTATTCGGAGTTACAAAAGAATGTATTCGTCAGACGGAGATGCGTGCATTAAACAAACTGAGAAGCAGCTGCACTCTTGCGTGTTATGCTGATTAAGATTAGCCTTAACATATCTTCACATAATAGCAAATTCTTGAATTTATACGCATTTATATTAATATAGAAGTATAGATTTATGTGTGAAGGCGGTTATATGGTAAACGGAATTAATCTTAATTCGAGCGGTTTTAAACAAAATTCGTACGGTAACATTCAACGGATAGGCGCATCTGCAAACGGCAGAGTCCTATACAGGGTAATTGATTCAAACGGTGAAGAAGCCGGTCGGCTTACGGTAGCAGGCAAAGATACAGATAAATTCGAGCAATCATACAGAGATATTATGGATGCCGCTCCGAAGATACAAAAATTTGTAACCGAAAATTCTTCGGAAGCCGATATTAAAAAACGACGTATGACTTCACGACTGATTACCGGAGCCGGTGCGCTTGCAGGGTTTGTAGTCCCGATTGCACTTACCAGAAAAGCTTCCACCTTAAAACAAATATTATCGACGGTCGCAGGATTGGTTCTCGGGCTTTCGGCAGGTTTTGCAACGTCACTTGCGGTAACAACCCCTCCGGGAACATATAAATTTGCAAAAGCTTCCAGAACTATATCAAAGCTTGATATTCAACCTGTTATGGACAAAAGTGTAAATTAAAGATTTATGTGAATATTTATAAAAAACGTGATATTAATTTATCACGTTTTTTATATTTGTAAAATAGGCTGTTTTGTAGAAAAAAATAGTTAAATTTGCCCCTAAAGTATGTTTATAATATAATCAAACAAGAAAAGACAGTAATAGTAGATTTTATGAAATCCGGCTTTCGAGCAGCCGGAGAAAGAAGGAAAAAATGGTACCGGAAACAAAAAGTTTTCAGTTAGAAATCGGTGGTAAAACAGTTACCGTTGAGACCGGCAAGTATGCAAAATCAACAAACGGCAGTGTTACTGTTCGCTGCGGCGACACAATGTTATTTGTTCACTGCGTAGTTAGTAAAGAACCAAGAGTAGGGATAGACTTTTTCCCGCTTCTTATTGATTATGAAGAAAGAATGTCTTCAATCGGGCGTATCCCGGGCGGTTATAACCGTTCGGAAGGCAAGGCCAGTGATAAAGCTATTCTTGTTTCACGTTTGATAGACAGACCAATAAGACCCCTTTTCCCAAAAGGATATAGAAATGATATTCAAATTGTAGCCCAGCTATTCAGCTACGACCAGCAGAATCAGCCTGACACTTTGGCTATGTTAGGTGCTTCTTGCGCATTAATGCTTTCAGGAGCTCCTTTTGAAGGCCCGATTGGTGCAGTTAGAGTTTCAAAAGTAGACGGTGAGCTTATTGCAAACCCTACTCACCAGCAGGCGGATAAATCCGATTTGGATATCGTTGTAGCAGGTACGCATGACAGTGTTATCATGGTTGAGGCAGGATGTAAATTCGTAACAGAGGACGATATTATGGAAGCTGTTGAGTTTGCACAGGTTGAAATCAGAAAACAGTGTGAAGCGCAGGTTGAATTTGCAAAGGCTTGCGGTGTTGTTAAGGAAGAGTTTGTAAATCCTTATGATACAACCGAACTTAAAAATATTATTGATGAAGTTGCACACGATATGATTTTTGATGCATATCACAACTTTGACAGAGAATACAGACAAAATAAACTTGAAGAAGCTAAAAAACTTGTTAAAGAAAAAGTTGAAGCACTTCCTGAGGATCACTATATTCATCAAATCATTGAAGAAACAGGGATTGATTTTGTTGCTGAAGAATTCAAGGCCGCAGAAAAGAAAATTATGCGTGCAATGATACTTGATGAAGGCGTCAGAGCAGACGGCAGAAAGCCGAACGAAGTTCGTCCTATATGGTGCGAAGTCGGCGTAATTCCGCGTGCTCACGGTTCTGCTGTATTTACAAGAGGCCAAACACAGATTTTATCTGTTGCAACTCTTGCAGGGCCCGGCATGAAGCAGGAATTAGACGGTGTTGATCCGGAAACTGAAAAAACTTATATGCACAAATATATCTTCCCCGGTTTTTCAGTAGGTGAAGTTAAACCTCTAAGAGGTCCGGGAAGACGTGAAGTAGGACACGGAAACTTAGCCGAAAGAGCTAATGTTCCGGCGCTTCCTTCACAGGAAGAATTCGGATACACTATCCGTGTAACATCAGATGTATTAGAATCAAACGGTTCAACTTCAATGGGTTCAACCTGCGGATCTTCAATGGCGCTTATGAATGCCGGCGTTCCGGTAAAATGCATGATTGGCGGTGTTGCAATGGGTATGATTACCGAACCGGGCAGAGAACCTGTTGTGCTGACAGATATTCAAGGTATTGAAGACTTTTTAGGCGATATGGACTTTAAAGTTACAGGTAATGACGACGGAATTACAGCTCTTCAAATGGATATGAAGGCTAAAGGTATTGCAAACGAAACTCTAAGAAGAGCTTTGGCTCAAGCAAAAGAAGGCAGGCTGCATATCTTAGGCGAGATGAGAAAAGTTATTACCAAACCGGCAGATCATCTGTCACCATACGCTCCAAGTATTACAACAATGACTATTCCGGTTGAAGATATCGGAACGGTTATCGGGCCCGGCGGAAAACAAATCAGAGCTATTATTGAAGCTTCTGGTGCCGAAATCGATATTCAAGACAGCGGTGTAGTAACAATTACTTCTAACGACCAGGAAGGCGCAGCAATCGCTAAAAAGATGATAAAGGATTTGACCTTCAAACCGGAAGTAGGAATGGTTATAAAAGGCAAAGTTGTCAGAATTATTCCGATTGGTGCTTTCGTTGAACTTGGCGGCGGCAAAGACGGCATGGTTCATATTTCTCAAATTTGCCAGGAAAGAATAGAAACTATTGAACCACACGTTAATATCGGTGACGAAGTCGTTGTAAAGGTTATTAAAATCGATGATAAGGGTAGAATAAACCTTACTATTAAAGGTGTAACCGAAGAAGATAAGACAAGACTGATTAACGATTAATTAAACCGGTTAATCTGAAAAAAAGAAATTAAAGGCGGAGCAGAGAAATTTGCTCCGCTTATTTATTATTGAAAATTTGGCTTAAATCAAAGTACTTGTCAGCTCCTAATAATATACTTTTTATAGCAGCCTGTACTCTGTTGCATACGCCAAGTTTTTTATAAATAGATGCAACATGAGCCTTTGTCGTATGGTTTGAGATAAACAGCTCCTTAGAAATTTCTTTGTTGTTTAGTCCTTTAAGAAGTAAAAACAAAACTTCTCTTTCACGTTCGGTAAAGTTTTCCATTTTCTTTAATTTTCCTCTTCTTCACAATAGCTTCAGTAATCTACTCTATTACCTTTGTACAATATCTGCATTTATGTGTCTATAAGCTCGGTGGCTATTTTTATTTAATAAGGATTAACATGTTAAGTTTTGTAACAAAAAAGCACCTTTTTGAAATTAGGTATTATTTAAATACTTTATATATATACGATGGTATTATAGGAAGACGTAAGATGGCACCAAATTTCGATTTATCACAAATTCAATCAACTTTAAATCAGGCAATGAGCCGGTTAGGTTCAATGAATGGTTCTGATGGTACTTCTTCTCTTGGCGGCGGCAGCAATTATGTAAACAGTGTTTGGGGACTGGTTCAGCAAGGTCAGACTGCCGTAAACGGTAATGAAGGGCAAAAAGCTCAGGCAATCACAAATATTGTTCAAAATTTGATGGGCATGCTCATGAGTCTTGGTACTAATGAAAATTCTAAAGCAACAAAAGAAGTTAAGAAAAATGAAGCTCAAGCAGAAAAATTAGAAAAAAATGCAAATGAAACCACAGAATCTACAGAAACAGCCGTAGAAGATATAGTTAAGAATATTGCCGATAACACAACAAGTATTAGTCAGGCAATGGAAAAAATTAAAGAATTAGGCGGTGACAATGGCCAGATTGCAGAAGCTCAAGAACAGTTAGAAGAGCAGCTCGAAATTATAGAAGAAAACAAACAGATTTTGAATGACGGCGTATCTTCTCCGGAAGCTAAAGAAGCTGCATTACAAGCTTTATTAGGTGCTGCATCTGCTATAAACGGTTTAGTTGAATCAATCGGTGAAGTTCAAAAAGAAATAGAAGTTCAAAATGGTATTGTTGAAACAGCTTCTGATAATGTTTCCGGTTTAATTGAAGAGTCAGTAACTCAAATTACTAATGGTATTCAAGCTCTTCAAGGTTATATTAAAGAAGGCGGCGTTCAGACCGTAACAAATACAACAACGAGTGCAACAGGTTCGGCAAATGAAATTGTTGGTGCGCAAGCAACAGCTATGGGAAGCGCAAGCAATGCGGTACCGATTGTTGGCTCAACAGCCGGTTCTAAATTAATTCGAATCGGTACTGACCAAACATCTGCCGGTGCTACCCGTATACAAGGTGCAGTTAAGAACATTTCTGCTTTAACTAAATCAATCGGCGAAATGGGCAGTGATTTAAATAAAATTGCTAACTTTGTAAATTCCGTAGGTAATGTTGGCAATGAATTTACAGAGCTAGTCGGCCAATACGGTGCTCAATTAGAACCTGTAATTACAGCAACAGGCTCCTGGTCCGCTGTTGCTGATGCAAATGCGCAATTTGAAGAAGCAATTGCTGAATATCAATCAAATACCGGCATGACGTTAGAAATGCCTTGGGAAAAAGGCTCTGAAAATCAAGCTTCCGAAAATTCAAATCAAACATATTTGAATTTTACAGGCAGTACTCAAGCAGAAAATAGTTCTGTTGCTTCAGGGCAATTTGAGTTTGATACAAATATCTTCAGAGAAGCTTTTGAAAAACAGGGAGCTTAATTAAAATATAAAGATTTTATAAAGCTTTTATAGCGAGTGTATTTTTTACACTCGCTAAATTGATTTATAGGTGCGCTTTTGGGGTAAATTATATAAAATTTATTCACTTAAAACCCCTCAATGCTTTTGTTGACAATGTTTTTCATTTGTGTTGCAATATTGGTATAGCCGTACTTAAAAAAGGAGATTCAAATATGACAACGAAAACTAAGAAAGACGTTGACGCATTGGAAAAATCTCTTAACTCTTCAAATGTAGTTGAAACACTTGATCAGTTAGAAGGTTTGATTTCCAGAGTCAGCAAAGCGCAAAAGATTTTTGCAACTTATTCTCAAGAAAAAGTAGATGCTATCTTTAAAGCTGCAGCAGCGGCTGCTGATAAAGCCCGTATTCCGCTTGCAAGAATGGCTGTTGAAGAAACAGGCATGGGTATTTTAGAAGATAAGATTATCAAAAACCACTTCGCTTCAGAATACATTTACAACAAACACAAAAACGCAAAAACCTGCGGTATTATTAAAGAAGATAAAATTAACGGTATTAAAATTGCTGCGGAACCTTTAGGAGTTTTAGCAGGTATTGTTCCTACTACAAACCCGACTTCCACTGCAATTTTTAAATCTTTAATTGCTCTTAAAACAAGAAACGGTATTATTTTCTCACCGCACCCGAGAGCAAAAAAATGTACAATTGAAGCTGCTAAAATTGTTCTTGAAGCAGCTGTTAAAGCCGGCGCTCCGGAAGATATTATCGGATGGATTGATGTTCCGTCTATCGAGCTTTCAAGTGCTCTAATGCAGCACCCGTCAATCGCTTGTATCGTAGCAACAGGCGGCCCGGGTATGGTTAAGGCAGCTTATTCATCAGGAAACCCTGCTTTAGGTGTAGGTCCCGGTAACGTTCCGGCTGTTATTGATGAAACTGCTGATATTAAAATGGCTGTATCATCAATTCTTATGTCAAAATCTTTCGACAACGGTATGATTTGTGCTTCTGAACAATCTGTTATCGTTGTTGACAGTGTTTATGAAGAAGTTAAGAATGAATTCTTATACAGAGGTGCTTACCTTGTAAACGAAGGTCAAAAACAAAAATTAATCGACCTTCCTCTAATCGATCCGAAAAGAGGAACTGCACATCCGGATGTTGTTGGTCAAAAACCACACAGAATTGCTGAACTTGCAGGTTTCGGCAATGAAGTTCCTGAGGATGCTAAAATTCTTCTTGTTGAAAGACCGGAAGTTGATTGGGAAGATCCGTTCTCAAGAGAAAAATTGTCACCTGTTCTTACAATGTACAGAGCTTCTGATTTTGATGATGCTGCAGAAAAAGCTCATCACCTCGTAATCAGAGGCGGTGCAGGTCACACTTCTGTACTTTACACTGATGAACGTAAAAAAGACAGAATTGATAAATATTCTGAAATGATGCCTACTTGCAGAGTTTTAATCAACTCACCATCATCTCAAGGCGGTATCGGTGACTTATACAACTTTAGACTTGAACCGTCACTTTCACTCGGCTGCGGTTCCTGGGGTAAAAACGCTGTTTCCGGTAACATCGGCGTTGAAAACTTATTGAACTACAAGACTGTTGCTGAAAGGAGAGAAAATATGTTATGGTTTAAGGTTCCT
>CALUPN010000037.1 GCA_944322625.1 Candidatus Gastranaerophilales bacterium
TGACTTGATTAATTCTTTAGAAAAGATTATAATGGAATCATATAGTTCAGTTAAATAAGAATGGGTGTTATGAGAAGAAATTTATTATTAGTATTGGCTTTATTTTCAGTGTTGTGCATAAGCGCACGGGCAGAAGTAACTCCGCAGCAAGTTACAGATCCTGAGTACATGATTAATGGCGGATATTCAGAAGCTGCAGCAGAAGAAGTTTATATTATTAAAAACAGAATAGACGGAAAACCGGCAGAACCGCTTTATCAAACAAAAACAAGTAATAACAAGTTTGTAAGGTTTTTGAAAAACTGCTATTCATACCTTGACCCGTCACAGGACAGCGAGCAGAGATATCACCACGATATCAAGCAATATCCGAGCTGGTCAGATTTATAGTTTAAAAAAGCACTCTAACCGGAGTGCTTTTTTTATTATATAATATTGGCATGAACAGATTTAGATTTTTAACATCAGGCGAAAGCCACGGTAAATGCCTAAATGCAATAATAGAAGGAATACCTGCAGGAATAAGAATAAAAGCTTCGGTAATCAATGAGGATTTAGCCCGCCGTCAGGTCGGCTACGGACGGGGCGGCAGGATGAAAATTGAAAAAGACACTGTTGAGATTAAATCCGGCGTAAGGTTCGGTAAATCAACCGGCGCTCCGATTTGTCTTGAAATTAAAAATAAGGATTTCGAAAACTGGCAGGATGTTATGAATACCGAATATCAGGAATATCCCGCGCAAGAGACAATAAAAAAAATAGAAGAAAAATCCTTCACGCGCCTTAGACCGGGGCATGCTGATTATGCGGGTTCGGTAAAATATAATTTTACTGATTTAAGAGATGTGCTTGAGCGCTCAAGCGCAAGAAAAACCGCAATAGAGGTGGCAGTCGGCTCCGTTGCCAAACAAATTCTTAAAGAATTCGGTATTATGGGGTTTTCACATGTAATACAGATTGGGAATGTAAAACTGGATTTTTACCCTAAGACTTATACTTTAATAAAAGAAAAAGCCGAGCAATCTGATGTTAGATGCGCGGATGATTTAACTGCAGACAGAATGCGAAATGCAATTGATGAAGCAGCTCAAGCGGGTGATACTTTAGGCGGAAAGTTTGAGGTTATATTCGGTAATCTCCCTGTAGGCTTAGGCTCGTATGTACACTGGGACAGGGCTTTAGACGGGCGCCTTGCGCAGGCTGTTATGAGTATTCCTGCAGTTAAAGCCGTTGAAGTTGGTGCAGGAGTTGAAGCAGCTTCTTTAAGAGGCTCACAGATGCATGATGAGATTTTTGTGAAAAACAAAACAATCTACCGCCAGACTAATAATGCCGGCGGGCTTGAAGGCGGTATGACAAACGGCGAAGCGCTTGTTATTAAAGGTACAATGAAAGCTATTCCTACAATGCGGAAGGCGCTTGCTACGGTTGATATTAAGGATATGAAACCGGCAAGTGCGCATTTCGAACGCTCTGATACCTGCGCGGTTCCTGCCTGCGCGGTTGTGGCAGAAGCGAGAGTCGCAATAATTCTTGCAGATGAGCTTCTTACAAAAATAGGCGGTGATAATTTTGTTGAGATGAAGGAGCATTATGGGCTCTAATATTATTCTTGTCGGCATGCCGGCATGCGGAAAAACAACAATCGGCGCCAAGCTTGCCGAAAACTTAGCCGATTATATTCATATAGATATAGACAGTCTTATTGAAAGGACTGAAGGCAAGGCTATCAGTAAGATTTTTGAAGAATTTTCCGAGGATTATTTCAGGAAACTTGAATACGATACAATCAAAATGATTTGCACGGGAAAGAATAAAATAATCTCAACAGGCGGCGGAGCATTTCAAAACCCTGACAACAGAGCTATGCTTTTGAATTTTGGTAAAGTTTTTTATCTTAAAACAGATATTGAAACTTTATATGATAGAATAACTAATGATACAACAAGACCTTTGCTTATGAAAGATAATCAGAAAAAAATTCTGGAAGATATGCTTTTAAGGCGGGAAGAAAATTACAAAAAAGCGCATTATACAATCGATACAAGCAGATTGAGCGAAGATGAAATTGTAAGGTTTATTTTAGATGAAACAAATTCTCAAAGTTAAAATCAGTGACGAAAAAAAGTATAATATAGAAATTTCGGATGAGAGTTTTGAAAAACTTAATCGGGAAATTGCTAAAATTACAGAGGGGCAAAAGCGCCTTGTTGTAATCTCTAAAAAGGTTTACGACCTGTATAGAGATGATTTGGATTTTGATGAGGATGAGATTTTTATTTTAAAAGACGGCGAACGGGAAAAAAATATTAAAAATTATCTCAAGATTATGGAGCGTGCTGTTCAGCGGGGTTTGACAAGAAAAGATGTTATAATAGCCGCAGGGGGCGGAGTCGTCGGGGATTTGGCAGGATTTGCAGCCTCTACTTATATGAGAGGTATTGATTTTATACAAATTCCGACAACGCTTCTTTCTGCGGTGGACTCTTCTGTAGGCGGAAAAACCGCAATTGATTTAAGGGAAGCTAAAAATATTATCGGCTCTTTTTATCAGCCAAAAGCTGTTTTTATTAATATAAATTTTCTTGAAACCTTAGATGACAGGCAGTATATGTCAGGTTTAGGCGAAGTATTAAAATATGCGTTTATTGAGGAAAGCTGTAAATACCCTAATCCGTTATACCTATTTGAATTCCTGACTCTCGGCTGCGATAAAATTCTGGAAAAGGAGCCTATTACAATAATCAGAATGATTGAATACTGTCTCAATTTAAAAATAGCAGTTGTAAATCAGGATGAAAAAGAAGGCGGGTTGAGAAAAATACTTAATTTCGGGCATACTTTAGCGCATGCTTTAGAAACAATTACAAAATACAAAAAATACACTCATGGTGAAGCTGTAGTTTACGGAATGTTTTTTATTATTCAATGGGCTTATGAAAAACAATATATAACTTATTCTTATTACAGACTTTCTATGGAACTTCTTGAAAAATACGGCTTTGAACCGCTTGAGATAAAATATCCGGCAGAAAAATTAATTAATATCATGAAAAAAGATAAAAAAGCTTCGCAGGATAAGATAACTTTTATCATTCCTAAAAATAAAAAACAGGTTGAAGAGATTAAGCTGTCTTCTGAGGAAGTAAAAGAAATGTTTCTTCGGGAAGAGGCAGACAAAGAATAAATAACAAACGATTTTTGCTTTATAAAATCTTTATATCGATGTCTATTGACCGATTGGCAAAAATAATATACGATATGATTTTAGTGTAGACACTACAATTATAAAAAAAGAATGGAGGGTACATATGGAGTTTCATCATCAGCCGTTGAACGGTTCAAGCTACACGGATGCAGATATAAAAAGGCTTATAGCGGAATATAACGTTCAATTTATAAAGCTGCAATTCGTAGATATAAACGGTCAAGTTAAAAATATGGCTGTACCTTCCGAGCATATTGACAGAGTTTTGAATAATGAAATTATGCTTGACGGTTCATCAATCAAAGGATTCAGAAACATTGAAACTTCTGATATGTTCTTTTATCCTGATAAAAACACTTTCCAAATTCTTCCGTGGCAGGAACGTGACGGCAGGAATTCCGCGCGTTTAATATGTGATATTTATAATTCTGACGGTACTCCTTTTGAAGGCTGCCCGAGATGTAATCTAAAGAGACTGATGGCAGAAGCTCAAAAGCTTGGTTTGTCAATGAATGTCGGGCCGGAAGCGGAATTTTTCTTATTTGAAAAAGATGAAGAAGACCATATTACGACAAAAACTCATGACAGAGCCGGTTATTATGATGTAGGGCCTGATGATTTGGGTGAAGCGGTAAGAGCCGATATTGTAAGTACTTTGCAGGAAATGGATTTTGATATCGAAGCTTCTCACCACGAAGTTGCAGACGGGCAGCATGAAATCGATTTCAAATATTCGGATATTTTGACTACTGCTGATAATGTTGTGACTTTCAGAATTGCAGTTAAAGCAATAGCCGCTCAATACGGATTACACGCTACATTTATGCCCAAACCCGTATACGGTATCAACGGTTCCGGTATGCACTGTAACATTTCATTGTTTAAAGACGGAAAGAATGCTTTTTATGATGAAAAAGGAGAGTATAAACTTTCCGACACGGCAAGATATTCAATCGGCGGTATGTTGAAACATATTAAGAGCATTACGGCTATTTTGAATCCGACTGTCAACAGTTACAAACGTCTCGTTCCCGGCTATGAAGCTCCTGTATATATGGCCTGGTCACTTGCAAACAGAAGTGCACTTTTAAGAGTTCCTGCCAAGAGAGGCATTTCAACCCGTGTTGAACTTCGTTCTCCGGATCCGAGCTGTAATCCGTATTTAGCTTTTGCAACCATTCTTGCAGCTTGTCTGGACGGGGTAAGAAATAAGATTGAACCGCCGAAACCTGTTGAAGCAAATATTTATAAACTTTCGGATAAAGAAAGAAAAAAAATGAGAATAGAATCGCTTCCGGGAAGCTTGAAAGAAGCTTTATATCATATGGATAAATCTTTAATTGCCAAAACCGCTCTGGGAGCGCACATTGTAGATGAGTTTGTAACCGCAAAAGAGATTGAATGGGACGCTTTCAGAACTTACGTTTCACAGTGGGAAATTGACAGATATCTTGCAAGATATTAAAGCGATTATATTTCATAGTTTTGGAGTTTAAGTTTTTGCCGGCATACGGTTTGTATGTCCGGCATTAATTTTTTTGCTTGTTAAGCATTGTTGTTTTTTATATTCGGAACTAATTTCATATTGCTTAATCCGAAATAAAATTTATGTTAGTATTGTTTTATGATTAAAGCAAAGTTAAAAATATTATCAGGGGATATTTTAGGTTCTTTAAATTCCGCAATAGTAGCACTTCCGCAAGCTTTAGCATTCGGGGTCGCAACAGGGTTCGGAGCTTCCGCGGGGGTCTGGGGTGCAATAATATTATGTTTTATCGCGGGAATAACAGGTGCTAAAGTTCCGCTTGTATCAGGTATTACCGGGCCGGTTACAATTGTTATTGCATCAATTATGCATGCTTTGAATGCCGACACTTCATCGGTAATTCTTGTAATTTTTATGGCGGGGATATTGCAGATAGTATTGAGTTTAACTTCTCTCCCCGCAATAGTTAAATATGTTCCTTATCCTGTTATTTCAGGATTTATGAACGGTGTCGGCGTAATTATTATAATAATGCAGATAAATCCGCTTATCGGATGTCCGGTTATGTCTAATACGATAAACAGTATTACGGCTTTATTTCGGAACTTTGGCAGTATTAATTTTCAAGCTCTGTTTATAGGCGCTTTAACTCTTATTATGGTTTTTGCAATTCCGAAAAAATTTAATAAAATTATTCCTTCTCAAGCAATTGCACTTGTAATATGTACTTTTATTTCAATAAAGACCGGACTTAATGTTGAGAGAATTTCTGACGTTTCAGTAAGTTTACCGTCTTTGGTATTGCCTAAAGCGGATTTGCATGAAGTTATAACATATTTCAGTTATGCAGTAATGCTGGCAATTGTGCTTTCATCTGAAAGCTTGCTTACCGTACTTGTTGCAGACTCACTTTTAAAGACAAAAACTTCTTCAAAAAATATGCTTTTCGGTCAAGGTTTAGGTAATATAGTATGTGCTCTGACAGGTTCTCTTCCGGGCTCCGCCGCTACAATGAGAACGGTTGCTGCTATTAATACCGGCTCAACTACAAAACTCACTGCAGTTATTAATCCTATAATTCTTATTGTTTTATTGTTTAAACTTTCGGGTTTTGTTGCTCAGATTCCGCTTGCAGTGCTTGCGGGAATTTTGATTAAAATCGGATATGATATTATTGATGTTAAATTGTTGAAAGTAATTAAATTTGCTCCCAAAGACGATTTATATGTTCTCGCGGTAGTGTTTATTTTAACGGTATTTTATAATCTTATTGTTGCCGTAGGTGCCGGAATTACATGCGCTGCGCTTTTGTATGCGAAAAGAACGGCTGACAGCGCTAAACTTATTCACAAGACGGTTTATGATAAAGATATTGAGAAGTTGGAAAAGCTTCTTGACAGAGATTACAAACACAAAATCAGAGTTGTCCATATTGACGGTCAGTTTTTCTTCGGTTCTGCAACTCAATTAATATCGCAATTTGAAGATATATGGGGTACTAAAGTCCTTATTCTTGATTATTCTTCCGAGAATTTGTTGGATATTTCCGCGATTTTTGCTCTTGAAGATATTATAATAAGGCTTCAGGCCCAGAAAGTAAAAATTCAACTTGTTTTAAAAAGTCCCGAAGTAAAAAAACAGCTTGAATCACATGGAATTATTAAACAGATAGGTGAAGATAAGATTTTTTATTCCGAAGTTGAGGCTATTGATTTTGCCAAAGAAGAACTTACAAACAAAGCTAAAAGAAAACATTTTTGGAATAAGAAAAAAAACGCAACAGAATAAATGCATAAGGAATGTTATATGCCCGGCTTATGCCATGCTCTCAAAAGGGAAGGAGTATGGTACATCCGGCGTACGCATTACTCCCTCCCTTTTGAGGGAGGGGTGGGGTGGGTGCTGATTGAGAGTTAGGAGTTCAGAAGTTGAAGAGAAAAGTATTTTATTGCGGCAGACTGAAATCTACTCTACAGTTTTTCCCTTACGGGCCAGCACCCATCCCTGCCTTCCCTCAAGGGAAGGAGTGTTGTACGTTTGGCGTGCGCAAAACCCCCTCCCTTTTGAGGGAGGGCTGGGGTGGGTGCTGATTGAGGTTGAGGGAAAATATATTTCATTAAAACAGACTGAAGTCTATTATACTGCTGATAAGTCTTGTACCTCGCCTGTATTATTGCCAAAATCTTATGCTTAAGTTATCCTTATTACGAGGAGATATGTTATGACAGTTATAGAAAAAATTAACGAAATTAATGACGCAGTTAAAAATATTTTTGATTACACTCAGAAGAATGAAATTATAAAAGCAGATTTTGACGAATATCTGGCAACAATAGGCGCAAGAAATATTTCACTTAATCAAATAGAAAAAATCTTTCTGCCTTATATTTTTGAACGCATAATCAATAACAAGTCAATACTTGACATGTATGAAGAAGAACAAGGTTCAACAGAAATTATTGAAAGCCTGAAAAAGACCATAGCATCAATATTTGAGATAAAAAAGATTTTAAAAAACGGATTTGAGCTGTATAACTTAGTTAACGAAAAAACGTATAAAGTTTTATCTTTAACTAAAATGACAAATTTTAGGGGGATTTATTCCGGTCAATATATTGTTGCAAGAATTTTTGAACTCGGCGGAGAATATTATATAATCGAAATCACAAACGTACTTTCGCATTCTCAAAAAACGGAAGCATACCGTTATGCGGTTATGAAACTTGTTAATACTCCCCGCATGCTTTATTTCGATAACCCGGAAAAAGAAGAAGAAATCAAATCTACTATTGCTGATATGTACCAAAAATTCATTAAAACTTTCAACACCGATATTATTCTTACAACCAACAAACACGCTGATGATATCATCGGAGCGTTTAATGAAGGCGAGGAAGTTGACCTGTCTGATAAAGGATGTGATATAAAAGAATTTAAATTTTTCCATGTCAAAGAATTGGATAATAATTATTCAAATTTTTTGGAAAATTCCATGGGCGGCTTTTCTTCTCATAGCGAGATTTATGATGTCGCCGTAATTTTTGATGAAAAAAACGGGCTCTATGCAATACCGTTCTATCAAACATTTTCTAAAATTTTTGAGGACAAAAATCTTGTAGAAAATGCTAAATCTTGCGTTGAATATTTCCTGACAAATGATTCTGTACCAAATACCGTTTTAGAACGTATTTCTACCCAATACCCGAATTTTATTGATGTAATAAACGAAATTATGGGCACTGATTATACTTTTGAAGAACTGATGAAAAATTATAAATCCGAGTATTTGAATAACAGAATCTATTCTTCGGCAACTGTTTTATTCTGTTCAAAGGCATTTTCAGAAATATTTGATTATATATCCGAACCAAAACCGCAGCCACCCGTAATTACGGAAAAAGTCGGACGTAATGACCCTTGTCCGTGCGGAAGCGGAAAAAAATTCAAAAACTGCTGCGGCAGAGGATAACAATATCGAGAGAATAAAATTCCCTTGCAATACCCGTTATCTTACTTTAAAATAGTTATATAAAAAGGAGTATCAACAATGGCGGAAAAGAAAAGAATACTTATTGTTGACGATGATACGGAAATAAGGGATTTATTGGAATTTGATATCTCATCAAGCGGATATTTCGTTGATACCGCACGCGACGGCATGGAAGGTTTGAATAAAGCCTTAAATAATAAGTATGACCTTATTCTGCTCGATGTTATGATGCCTAAAATGAACGGTTTTGACGTGTGCAAAAATATTCGGCAGGCAAAAATTAATGTTCCAGTTCTTATGCTTACGGCAAAAGGTACTATCGGTGATAAAACAAGCGGATTTGACAGCGGGGCTGATGATTATCTTGTTAAACCGTTTGACGTTCAGGAAGTTTTGCTGAGAATTCGTGTACTTTTAAGAAGAAATCAACCGCAGACTGAGAGTATTACTTCAAATGAAATACTGGAAGCGGGAGAAATTGAGATTTTACCTGATACATTGGAAACTGTTATTTTGAATAAACGACTGAAACTTACTCCCACGGAATTTGAAATTTTGTATTGCCTGATGCAGCATTTTAATAAACCCGTAACCCTTGCAACACTTTTAGAAGAAGTCTGGGGCTACAGCAGCGATGAAGACGTGAGGATGTTAAGAGTTCACGTCGGAGCGTTAAGAAACAAGATAGAACCTGATTCTAAGAACCCGAAATACCTGCATACGGTAACAAATGTCGGGTACAAACTTACTCCGTTCGGAGAATAATTCGGAGAAAAACATGGTTCAATTTTTCAGTAAAAGACGTCTCAAAATTGCAGAACAAATAATTATTGTAATCTTTTTTGCCGTCTTAATTCCAATGACCGTGAGCGGAATTATCATAAACAATATTAACCAGCAGTCAAATCGGGCACAACTGCGTTCCGCTGCAGTTATGATAGCTAATATTGTATCGGAAGAAATTGACGTTTTTACTCATTCTATTAATAACGAGCTTTCACAGATTATTGCAACTCTTGAATATTACAATTCCCCTGAGCAAGAACAAAACTACCTTGATACGATTATTAAAAACCTTTCTTTTTATAAGGAACTGGCCGTTGTTAACGAATCAGAGCTTACAAAATATGAAATATACAGCATTCAGGATGATTATGCCGTATTTAATAAACCAATGAAAAACGGTAAATATCTTGTAGCGGTTTTGGATGTAAAAAACCTGCAAAAAAACTTGTTTAAAACACTTACAAATGACAAACGACAGATTTATGTACTGGCCGGCAAGGATTTGATTGCATCCATTAATTATACCAAAGAAGATTATGATAACAGTATTAAACAACTTCCGGATAAGCCGGAAGAAAATATACCAGTAATCTACGGTAATATTAAAAACCAACCGCTTGTTTATATCAAAAAGACAGAGCCGGATGTTCTCGTAATAGTTAATACAACGGAAGATGTAAAGAAGCATACAATCGACTACAACCGTGATAAAATCATACTTTCGATTATCATAACCATGCTTACGGTATTCTTTGTCGTAGGATTATATACATACTACCTGTATATCAATATTCGTCAGCTTTTTAAAGCAATAATTGCAATATCAAAAGGAAACTATGAAAGAAGAATTCGTCTACTAACCAATATTTTCACGCCTTTCGAGATTGTTTTTCTCGGAAACGAGTTTAACAGAATGGTTAACCAAATTCATAAATCTTACATTCAGCTTAAGAAGAAGAATAGAGAGTTAAAACAGGTTAACGAATTCCGTTCGAACATGATTGATACGGTAAGCCACGAATTCAGAACTCCGCTGACGAGTATTCAGGGCTATACTTCAAGGCTTTTGAGACAGGATATTGAAATTGATGAAGAAACAAAGATTAAATCGCTTAAAACAATTAAGAGACAGGCAGAACGTTTAAAGAGAATGATTGAAGATTTACTTGTTATACCCGATATTGAAGGTGCAAGACTTAACTTTGATATCCGGCCTATTCCGATAAATTCCGTTATAGAAAATTCTATGATGCTTATAAGAAATGATAATGAAAAAGAAATTATAAACAATATTAAAAATTGTTCAATAGAAATCAAAGCTGATAATGACAGAATTGAACAGGTCTTCGTAAACCTTATAGAAAATGCCATCAAATATTCACGCGGAGATGCACCGATTATTCTTGATTATGAAATTAATGAAAATAAGCTGGTGGTGAGTGTTAAAAACGATTATGACATAATACCGCGTGAAAAATTAAAAACTTTATTTGACAAATTTACCCGTGTAGATGACAGTACAACAAGGACAACGCGCGGAACCGGTTTGGGCTTATTCATAGTTAAAGGTCTGGTTGAAGCAATGGGCGGAGAAATCAGGCTTTATTCCAATGAAGAATACGGTTTTTGCGTCAAAATATTTATGCCGATAGCTGAAGAAAATAATTAAACGGCAAACTTTTATTTACATATAAACATCAGGCTTAATCTGTCCTGATTTGTTCCGCGCTACTTGAAATAATTTTTTAAAACATATAAAATAATAACTTAGAAAGAGAGTTTTATGCCTACAACAGAGGATTTAATACAATTAGGATTTTCGCTTCAAAAAGCCGGAAAATTGGACGATGCTGAACATGCATATTTGGAAGCTATGGACCAAGATAAAAATAATGCAGAGATTTATAATCTTATGGGAGTTCTAAAATTGCAGCAAAATGATGTTATTTCTGCTGTTCATATGGCGGAACAAGCCGTTGAGAAAAAACCGGATGCATATTTTTATGAAACACTTTTCCAAACATATATAAGAGCGGGATTATATAAGCAGATTATTTTAAGAGAAAATGAGATTATGAAACATTTTCCGGATAATTTTCCTCTGCTGTTTAATCTTGCGCTTGCATATAAAAAACTAAATCGTTTTCATGATGCTGTAAAATATTATGATAAAGCGTTAAAAGTTAATCCCGCATCATACGATGCCTGGTTTAATTTATCACACATATACAATATAGAAGGCGAAACCGCTAACGCAGTTTCAGCATTAAAAATTTGCAAAAAAATAAAACCGCACGACAAGGATACTGATTATTTTTTATCACTGGCTTTAATGAAACTTAAAGATTATAATCACGGTCTCAAACTCTTTGAAAACAGGCTATGCAAAGAAACCGCCTTTGCCCTGCTGAATAAATCTTATCCGAATAAAGCAAGAAAAGACAATCTTTGGAACGGAAAAAATATAAAAAATAAAACTCTGCTTGTATATTATGAAGCCGGTTTTGGTGATGTAATAATGTTTTCGAGATATTTGCCGCTTGTAAAACAAAAATGTAAAAAACTCATCTTTTATTGTCAAAAACCTCTTTCTCCGTTATTTCAAATAAATAATTTAGGAATTGATGAAATTATTGACAAATATATTCCGGAAGAAAATATTGATTTTGACTACCATGTTCCGCTTTTAAGCCTTCCTTATGTTTTAAACCTGAAAGGTGAAAAAGTCTTTGCTTATTCCGAAGGCTATTTGCATGCTGATACAAATATGTCCGAAGAATACGAAAAAAAATATTTTGACAATAATAAATTAAAAATCGGAATTAAATGGCAGGGAAACACATACTACGACAAAGACCGAGTAATTCCCGCAGCATCTTTTGCTCCGCTTTTAGAAGTCCCGAATACCCAATATTATTCTTTTCAGACTTTTGAAGGTTCGGATGATATAAAATATTTAGATAATATTATTGATATAGGAAAAGATTTGATTAATTTCTCGCAAACGGCTGCTGCATTAAATAATCTGGATTTGGTTGTTTGTAACGATACTTCTCTTGCCCATCTTGCAGGCGCAATGGGAATTCCGTGCTGGATTGTACTGCCGTATGAAGTTAATTGGAGATGGCATACCGATTTGAATATTTGCGACTGGTATGACAGTGTAAAACTGTTCAGACAGCATAAAATCAATGATTGGGCAGGAGTTTTTGAAGAAGTTAAGCAAGAAATGATTAATCGAATTGAAACTTTTAATAATTCAATTTAATCAATTCAGTTTTAATTTTTTTTTAGAATTTCAGATTATTATTTTCGCTGACGAAAGAAGGTTAAAATGAGTAACTATTACGAATTAAGAATATCAATAAATCCGGAAATCGAAGATATCGTATCAGATATTTGTTTTTCAAATTTCGATTGCGAAGGTGTAGTTATGGCGGAAGAAACTTATAAAGATTTGGAAATGATATCAACTACAAAAGGAACTTTAAGAGTATTTTTAACCGATTTAAGTAATAATCCGACAGAAATATTAAAGACAGAACGCGAACTCTTAAAAGAGCGCGGTTTCAGCGATGAAGAATTAGGAAGCTGGGAAATTACTCTTGATGAAAAAGAAAATCAGGATTGGTCAAAAAAATGGAAAGAAAAATGGACGGTAACACACGTTTCGGATAGAATTGCCGTCGTTCCGAGCTGGATTGACTATAAACCTAAAAAAGATGAAATTACAATAACTCTGGACCCCGGCTGTGCTTTCGGAACGGGAACCCATCAAACAACACAATTGTGTATGAAAGCAATCGAAAAATATCTAAAACCGGGGGATAAAATGGCTGATATAGGTACAGGCTCCGGAATACTTGCAATTTGTGCTTTGAAATTCGGTGCAAAATCAGCTTACGGATGTGATAATGACGCAACTGTTATTGATGTATGTAAAAAAAATGCAGAAATTAACGGTATTAAAGTGTACCCTCTCCTTGAGGGTATGCCGTACGTATATTTTGAACTGAATACTGCGGATAAAATTCATGAGCAATACGATTTTGTATGTGCAAATATTCTTCATAATGTTCTTGCAGAAATTATGGGAGATTTAAAAAACATTATGAAAAATGGTGCTAAAATTGTTCTCAGCGGAATTTTAGATGAGAAAAAAGAAATTGTTTTTGATGCTTTGAAAAAACAAGATATGAAAATTATTGAATTAATGCAGCAAGACCAATGGGTAGCAATTATTGCGGAAAAACAGATTAATATTCAAGATTAAATTTCCCGCGAATACCTCTTTTGCGTTCCAATACCGCTATATCATCGAGAAAAGCAGAATTTAATGCGGCAATTTCCGTATTAATTTCGGTTTCGGAATAATTCAAAGGATGATATAACAATTTTAATTCTTTTTTATACCTGCTGATAAGTTTATCAACTTTTCCGGAATACGGATTTTTTATAAGTCCCTGGCGTGTTCTCCCTAATTCTCTGCCAAGTTTACCCATTTTTCCGAAGTTAATATTATTTGTCGGTTGTATTTGCATTTTATTACCTCTTTTAGTATTAATAAATCCGCTCAAAAAAAATTTTGTTATATTAAACTTTTTGTTAATGAAAACTTTTACAAATCTTAAACAATAAATATATGTACGACACATCTTGGTATGATACACTTGTAAAACCTTTTTTAACTCCGCCGCCCGAAATTTTTACGCCGGTTTGGATTGTTTTGTATATTACAATTCTGATTGCTTTAATAATTTTTATATTAAAAAAAACACATAAAAATAAAATAACAGGTTTTGTTTATTTTTTAATCCAACTTATTTTAAATATAATCTGGGCACCTGTGTTTTTTTATACGGAAAATATTACACTCGCTTTGGTAATAATTATTTTACTTGATATTTTTGTATTTTTAACCCTCAAAGAATTTAATAAAATAACACCAATTGCAGCAAAAATTCTTATTCCGTATTTCTTTTGGATAATTTTTGCCACATATTTAAACTTCGGAATATTAATTCTTAACTAAATTTTGTTATTTGTTAAAAAGCTTAAAAGTCTTATAAAACAAGGAATTAAGACACAATAAAAATTCAGGTACAATTAAATTACGTAAAGTTTTATGTAGTTTTGTAACAATTTCCCGAATTATCCTAAAGTTTTAAAAAAAAATGCCGTAATCATTAATATCCAAAATAAATAAGTTGATTAGGAGCTTAAAGTCGTGAAAAAAGTTGTATTAGTGTTTGTGGCATTTTTATTTTTAGCATGCAATCAGGTATTTGCATACAGGGTATCGGATTTTTCATCTGATGCAAAAATTATTGCAGCAATGAAATTATTGGAACGTTCAGGTGATACCGACGTATTCAGAAACCTTCAGAAATACGGTATGCGTGTTAAATTCAGCGACCTTTCAATGGTCTCTTATAACAAGAGCAAAACATTTGCCGTAAGCACATACAACAAATTCGGCACAAGAGTAATATTAATTAATTCAATATACAGAAACGCACCCGCAGAACAAATAGCTTGCCTGATTGCACATGAAAGCTATCATACAGGCTATAGCGCAAACTTGGAAGAAGAAACTCTTGCAACACAAAAAGAAGCTGCCTGCTGGTCAAGACTGAAATCTGCTTCTAAAACATATCCTGATAACAGATTAACAAGAAGGCTTGATAAAATCAGCGGATTATATCTTGCATCAGACAGCAATAATAATCTCGTTGAACAAAAAATTGCAGACAGCAGTTTTTATAGAACACAATTTGGTTTAAACTAAGCACATTTCTTTTATTCCATATAATAACAATCCGAAAGTCTTAAATTTCGGATTTTTTTTGCATAAATCCCTTTGTTGTATAATTATTTTATGGATTATTTGAATAACAAGTTTGATGTAATCGTTGTAGGTGCGGGTCATGCCGGATGTGAAGCCGCACTTTCCGCTGCAAAACTCGGCTGTAATGTTTTATTATGCACATTAAATGTTGATAACATAGCGCTGCAGCCTTGCAATCCCGCAATCGGAGGCCCCGCTAAATCTACGCTTGTCAGAGAAATTGATGCGCTTGGCGGAATTATGGGTGAAGTTGCAGATGCTACATATATTCAAATGAAAACTTTAAACTCATCTAAAGGCCCTGCGGTCAGAGCTTTAAGAGCGCAATCCGACAAAAAAGAATATACGCAGTATATGCGCAACATTTTGGAAACTACCGATAATATTTGGATTAAACAAACTTGTATTACGGAAATAAAAGTCAAGGACGGAAAAATAATCGGGGCCGTTGATGAATACGGTCTGGAATATGCTTGTCATGCAATTGTTTTAACAACCGGAACTTCTCTTGAAGGTAAAATGTATGTCGGCCTTCAAGCATACCCGGGCGGAAGATTGGGAGAACGTCCGGCTGTAGGACTTTCAGATTCACTAAGAAAACACGGCATTCAAACAAAAAAACTAAAGACCGGAACTCCGGCAAGGGTTGATAAAAGAACAATTGATTATTCTAAAATGGAAATTCAGCCCGGTGATGAAAAATTAAGTTTTTATTCTTTTAAGCCCAACCGCCCGGTCAGACCTCAAGTTCCTTGTTATTTAACAAGAACAAATGAAGAAACGCATAAAATTATAAGAGCTAATCTTGATAAATCTCCAATGTATCAGGGATTAATTCAAGGCGTAGGGCCGCGTTATTGTCCTTCTATTGAAGATAAGATTGTAAGATTTGCATCTAATCCTTCACATCATATTTTTATAGAACCTGAGGGGCTTAATACTTATGAAGTTTATATTCAAGGTTTTTCAACAAGCCTTCCGGCATGTGTACAGGTAGAAATGCTGCGTTCACTTCCGGGATTGGAAAAAGCTCATATTATTAAACCGGCTTACGCTGTCGAGTATGATTACGTTCCTGCCGTTCAAACAAAACATTCTTTAATGTCAAAAGATATTGAAGGTTTATTTTTTGCAGGCCAAATTAACGGTACAAGCGGATACGAAGAAGCTGCTGCGCAAGGTTTAATAGCAGGTATAAATGCGGTTAAATACCTTAACGGTTCAGAACCGCTTGAACTTTCAAGAGCCTCTTCTTATATCGGAACTTTGATTGATGATTTAGTTACAAAGGATATTCAGGAACCGTATAGAATGCTGACTTCACGCTCGGAATACAGACTTCTTTTAAGACAGGATAATGCAGATGCCAGACTAACAGAAACAGGACATCAAATCGGACTGATTGATGATGCACAGTATAAAAGGTTTTTGGAAAAGCAGGAAAATATAAAGAAAGAAATTGAAAGACTTAAAAATACAAAACTTTCCGCAACGGACGAAGTAAACGAAGTTCTTGCGGAAGCGGGCGAAAATATTGAGCGCGGAATGAGACTTGCGGAACTTTTAAAACGGCCGAATATTAACTATGAAATATTTAAAAAACTTGATAAGGAAACGCAGAATTTAAATTTATCCGATGATATAATTGAAGAAGTCGAAGTTTTGATTAAGTATGACGGTTATATTAAACGTCAGGAAGAACAGGTCGAAACAGCAGAGAAACTTGAAAAATACAGAATTCCGGCTAATATTGATTATTCCAAAATCAAACATATTTCAACCGAAACCAGAGAAAAACTTGAAAAAATAAGACCCCAAAATCTTGCACAAGCTTCCAGAATAGGCGGAGTAAAACCTGCGGATATTTCGGTTTTAATGGTTATGTTAAAATAACCGAATTAATTTTCAAGAATCTCTTTTGTGCATTTTAAAGCTATATCCGTAACAAAATCCATATCATTTTTTTCTATGATTAAAGGCGGATTAAAATAAATAACGTCTCCCAGAGGACGCAAAAGAACACCGTTTTGCAGAGCTTTTTTATAAATCTGATAGCCGGTTCTTTTTTTGTAATCAAGCGGTTCTTTTGTCTCTTTATCTTTTACAAGTTCAATCGCATTTATTAATCCGATTGAACGTACTTCTCCGACATTTTTAAGCGGAAGAAATTTTTCTTTAATTACTTTATTAAAATACTCAGCTTTCTTATTTGCTTTTTCTATAATGTTATCTTCTCTGAGTATCTTTAAAACCTCAATTGCAGCCGAACAGGCAAGCGGATTTCCGGCGTATGTATGCGAATGCATAAAAGCTTTACCTTTTAAGTAATCATCATAAAAAGCATCATAAATTTTCCGTGTAGTAATCGCAACAGCCATCGGCATATATCCTCCGGTCAAACCTTTTGAAAGACACATTATATCCGGACTGACACCGGCATGGTTAAACGCAAACATTTTTCCGGTTCTTCCGTAACCCGTCGCAATTTCATCCGCTATCAGATGAACATTATATTTATTACATAATTCTCTTAACTTTTTCAAATAAAGAGGCGGATAAACTTTCATTCCTGCAGAACCTTGTAAAAGCGGTTCTACTATAATAGCCGCCGTTTCCTCTCCGTACTTTTCAAACGCTTCTTCCGCTTTTTTAAAACATTCACAATTGCAGCAATCTCGCTCTAAACCGTAAGGACACCTGTAACAATCAGGACCTTCAATTCTAACAACATCTAAAAGAATCGGTTTATAAAGTTCCGAGTATAAATCCACTCCGCCTACTGACAGTGCTCCTAAAGTTTCACCGTGATATGCATCGGTTAAAGCCATAAACCGCTTTTTTTCGGGATGTTCTGTTTGATAATGGTATTGAAAACTCATTTTTAAAGCCATTTCAATTGCTGCGGAACCGTTGTCTGCAAAATTAAATTTACACAAACCTTCCGGAAGAACTTTTATTAATTCCTGACATAGAGTAATTGCCGATTTGTGAGTAAAATTAGCAAAAATTACATGTTCAAGAGAATCAATCTGTTTTTTTACAGCTGCGTTTATTCTCGGATTACAATGTCCTAAAAGATTACACCACCAGGAACTTATTACGTCTTTATAACATTTTCCGTTTATATCATAAAGATTTATTCCCTCCGCATAATCAATAACAATCGGAGGAAGCGTTTCATAATCTTTCATCTGGGAACACGGATGCCAGATATATTTTAAATCTTCTTTTTGCCAGTCCATAATTCCTCCAAAAGATTAATATCTTTTTGATTTTTTTCTACGACCGAAACAACTTTAATTCCGGTTAAATATTCAATTTGCTTTAAATTATCCCGATGCATAAAATTGTCCGGTTCAAAATTATTAAGTATAATACCTCTGATTTCAATTCCGCAAAATTTTGCATACTCAACCGTCAAAAGCGTTGAGTTAATCGTACCCAGCCCACCGTCAGCCACAATAACTATCGGAGTATTCAGTTCTTTTATTAAATCTTTAAGTAAATATTTTTCACCGTTTTCAGATCTTAAAGGACAGGTAATACCTCCGGCACCTTCTGTTAAAATATAGTCAAATCTTTTTTCCAGTCTTTTATAATGTTCTAAAATTTTATCGATATCAATAGATTCTCCCGCTCTTTTTGCGGCAAGGTGCGGAGAAACGGCTTCCCGCCATTTGTATGTAACCGTATTATCAGGTATTTCCGGAATTTTTGCAGTTTCAATTACATAGTTTGCATCACTTTTTATAAGTTTTCCGTCTTTAATTTCAGCACCGCTTAAAACCGGTTTAAAATACCCGCAGTTATAGCCTGCTTCACGCATTTTTTTTATTACAAGAGCAGATATATAAGTTTTTCCCGCATCAGTTCCGACAGCGGTCAAAAAAAGATTCTTTGACATACTTCCTCCGACAATGAAAATTTTATCACTAAGATAAATGAAAGTATATTTAAATAGTTAAGGCTTTTACTCCGTCCGCAAATCCGCTCCCTCAAGGGAAGGCTGAGATGGGTACCGGCCCGCAAGGGAAAAACTGTAGGGTAGACTTTAGTCTGCCGCAATAAAATAATTTTTTCCTCAATTTTTGAACTCCTAAACTTTTCAATATCAATCATCACCCACCCCAACCCTCCCTCATAAGGGAGGGGGCTTTGCGTACACCTAACGTACAGCACTCCTTCCCTTGAGGGAAGGCTGAGATGGGTGCCGGCCCGCAAGGGAAAAACTGTAGGGTAGACTTTAGTCTGCCGCAATAAAATAATTTTTTCCTCAATTTTTGAACT
>CALUPN010000038.1 GCA_944322625.1 Candidatus Gastranaerophilales bacterium
GAATTTGAAAGCTCAAGCATTCCCTGCTGGATAGTAAATTTTTCCGACCTTAATTCAGGATTGTTCACCGTATCACGCGGGACAAATTTAGCGTCCCCAATCTCAAACAGGTCGTCTTTGTCAGAAAAATCCCAAATCCCGATTGTTTGGAGCGGGATTTTCTGGTTATACGAATTTATTTCAATATTGCCGTTTTCCGCAATAATAATATCTTTTCTGTCTCTGAAAGCTGTTTCATCTTCCATATCGTAAGGAAGCATTCTTATTCTTCTGTTATCTACATCAAGAACATATTCACCCTCTTTTGTCTTAAGCCAGTAGCCTCTGTCTACAACAAAAGAACCGTTTCTTGTATATGATATTTTGCCGTCTGCATCCTGAATCTTAAAGAACCCGTCACCCTCAATTGCGACATCATAAGGGTTTGAAGTCTTTGTTAAAGCGCCCTGAGAAAAATCATGCGTATATTGCATACTTTCGCTTCCGCAGCTTAATGTTCCTAAATATCTGCTTGAGTCATTTCTCAAAATAGATTCTGACTGGGAATAAACAGCAGACTGCATTACATCCTTAAACCTCAAAGAACCTTTTTTGTAACCCACAGTGTTAACGTTAGCAAGGTTATTTGCCGTATTATCGTTCATATCCATAAGAGCGAGCATGCCGTTTGCGGCTGATTCAAAACTTCTTACAATCATTAGTTTACTCCCGCTCCTTTCATTTTGTCATAACTGCTTAAAACGTTTTTAACATAGTTTTGCGTCTCCATATACGGCGGAATTCCGCCGTATTTTTTAACAGCATTCGGGCCGGCGTTGTAAGCCGCAAGCGCAAGAGACTTGTTGTTGTCAAATCTGTCCATAAGCCCTTTTAAATACTTGGTTCCGCCCATAATATTCTGTTCTGCGTCATACGCATTTGTAACCCCTAATCCTTCAGCCGTTGCAGGCATAAGCTGCATTAACCCCATTGCCCCGCATTTTGAGGTCGCATTCGGGTTAAACCCGGATTCCTGCTTAACTACCGCTTTTACAAAATCAGAGTCTAAACCGTTTTTCTCAGCATACTTTTCTATAAGTTCATTAATTTCGCTTCTGGAAGTTTCGTTAATGCCTGATTTTTCAGAGATAGTCTTATTAAGGATTTTTTGAAAATCCTCATCAGGCTTTGCGCCGTATGACATTAACGACTGAAACCTGCTCTCAATTGAGTTAATCCTCTGTAAAGTTATGTCCAAGCTCGTAAGATTCATCTTACGTTCACCTTCCTCTTTTTAGTTTTACTTACCCAAGTCTTTATCTACAATTATCAGAAAGCTATTACTTCCCAATAAAAGTGTAATATATATTTTTCCAGTCAACATCAATCAAAAGATTGAAATTTATTTTTTCATCTAGACCATTGGGTTAAGGGGGGAGTTGCTGAGCGGTTATTTAATCTATAGGCAAAATGATTTGGTCACTATCATATCGAATTATTATTCCGAAAATTATTGAAATGATGTTTTTTTTAACAAAACATGATAATTAAAGTTCAAAATGTTATATAATATAAATTATGAATGAAACTTTGGCGGAAACAATTAAACTTGTGCCTTCTCAGCCCGGATGCTATCTTTATTATGATAAAGAGGGTGAGATAATATATGTCGGTAAAGCTAAAAATTTAAAGAGGCGGGTTTACAGCTATTTTCATAAACAGCATGACAGCGTAAAAACCACTGTTTTAGTTTCTCAGATAGAACGGCTTGAATATATCATTACAGATTCCGAAGTTGAAGCTTTAATTCTTGAATCGCATTTAATCAAAAAACATAAGCCGCGATATAATATTCTTTTAAAAGATGATAAGAAATATCCTTATTTTCTGATAACCGATGAGAATTTTCCGCGTATACAGGTTGTCAGAAAAAAGAATTTAAATCCGGATAAAGGGCGTTTTTACGGGCCTTATACCGATGTTGGCGCTATGTATGCAACACTTGATTTTTTAAAAAGACTTTTTCCGCTGAAACAATGCAAAACTCCGAAATTTTCAAATCGTCCTTGTCTTTATTACCATATAGGCAAATGCCTTGCTCCCTGCCAGGGGAAAGTAACTCCTGAAGAGTATCAGAAATTAATTCATCAAGTTGAGTTATTTTTAAGCGGTAAACAAACCGAGCTTTTGAAACAAATTCAGATACAGATGCAAAAATACGCGGAAGCGGAGCAGTTTGAAAAAGCCGCTAAAATGCGGGACAGTTATCTGGATTTGCAGAAAACGCTTGAAAGGCAAAAAGTTGTATATGAAAATACCAAACTTAATGAAGACATAATTTCGGTTCTTTATGAAGACGGCATTTTAGCTGTTGTAATCATGATGATAAGAGAAGGAAGGCTGATTGATAAAAAAGATTTTACATATTTTGTTGATGATATTGATAAAACCGAATATTTTGAGACTTTTTTCAGAGAATATTATACAAATCTTAAACTTGAATATCCGGACAGGATTATTTCTCCCGATTTGGAAGAAGTCGGTGATAAAGAATTGTATCAGGATTGGTTAAAGATTATATCCGGCAAAAAAATTACGATAAGTTACGGCAAGGGGAAATATAAAGAGCTTGCGGAACTTGCGCGCAAAAATGCTCAAAATCTTCTTGAAAATGCAAGATTAAAAAAGATGGCACAAATAAGAGATGATTTTAATGAAGTCGGTTCATACTTGGCCGAAAAACTTCACCTGGCGAATTTTCCCAACAGAATTGAATGTTATGATATTTCGCATATTCAGGGAACAAATACGGTTGCTTCGATGGTTGTTTTTCAAAACGGATTACCGAAGAAAAGCGCGTACCGCAAATTTAAAATCAAAAGTACGGAAGGAAAACCGGATGACTTTTTATCAATGAAAGAAGTCTTATCCCGCAGACTTTCCCGTCTTGGTGCACCTAAATGGGAAAAACCCGATTTGATTATTATAGACGGCGGAAAAGGCCAGTTATCGAGCGTAATGCAAATAGTTGAAGAAATGGGAATAAAAGTCGGTAAAGACGGGATTGATTTTGTGTCGCTGGCTAAAAGAGAAGAAGAAGTTTTTCTTCCTAATCAATCAGAATCAATTTTGCTGCCGAGAAATTCCAATGCTCTCTATTTAATTCAAAGAATAAGAGATGAGGCACACCGTTTTGCAATAACGTTCCACAGAGATTTGCGTTCTAAAGCTATTAAAAATAATTAATTAAAATAAGCCGTCTGCTATAGTTTAGGTTTTATTATTAATAAGCTTAACAAATATGAAACGGTAATTCCTAAAAACAGGGTTAAACCTAATGTGCTGATTAGTTTGAATCCGGTAAACGAAAGTAACAGAAAAGAAAATGCGGTTGAGAGCATTGACATAAATACCGCATCTTTTGATTTTTCTCCGCTGTTAAGGCGGAAAATCGAATAATCGAGACTGAAACCGGTTATTAAAAATAAGGCAAGAATATTAAAGAGATTAATATTTTCTCCTAAAAGTGATATCAGGCAAATGGAGAAAATTACCCCGAGAAGCGGAGAAATTATTATTTTGAGAGAATTTTTGAAGCCAAAAAATAATGATAGCAATATAAACAGGACACAATATACGAAGGGGGTAAGAAAAATACACTCTTTCCTTAAATCTTTCATATATTTATTCATCTCTTTAGCCGGGCTTATTGAATTATTATAATGCCCGTGTACCATTATGTAAGAGGTATTTTTATCGAGCATAAATTCTTTGTTTAACGGAAATTCTTCCGTATCATAAAGTTTTAATTTTTTGCTTTTAATATTTTTAATAATGTCTTTGTTCAGAAAAGTTCCGTACTTATCAAGGTTTGCATTATATAAATTTTTTACGAGCTTTTGATTTTCAGCTTGTTTGGCTTTTGATTGTATAAAATCAGAAAGTGAAACGGAATTGTTTATTCCGATTTTCTCTTCTTTTTCTATAATTTCGTCCGTATTTTTACCTTTAATAAGAATAAATTCCGTATTTTTCGGGCTGAAAACTTCTTTATATATTTTTTCGGCTTTCATAAGATTTTCCGGCGGTTTATAAAGATTTTTTATGTCATCGCTGAATTCCAGCCGGAAAGCTCCAACTATTATTACAAGTGCAATTAGTGTTAAAAAAACGGGTTTGAATTTTACAAAATTTATTTTGGGAAAACTTCCTGTTTCAATTTTAAAATCTTTGGGAAATACAACAGTAACAAAAAGATAAACTCCCAGAAGTCCGAAAGAAGTAAAAACCGCAATTTGTTTAAGAATTTCCATATCCGAAAATATCAGTGTCGTGAATGCAAGAACGGTTGTCAACATTGATGCGGTTAAATTTTTTCTAAATCCTTCTTCTTTTCCGGTCAAAAAATAATGCAGCGAATAATCAAGGCTTATTCCGATAAGAGAAGTTGCAAAAACAAACGTAAGTACGTGAAGATGAGAAAATATAATAGCTGAAACGGAATATCCGAGCAAAAAACCGTATAGGATGCTTAAACCTATCGGAATGATAACTTTTATCGATTTAAAATAATATTTGCATAAAAATATCAAGGCAAGAGTTGAAATAATACAGATAAAATTAATTTCAAAAGAGGATTTATTACCCGTTATGTAAGAATGAACCGGCGGTCCGGAAAGATATACGGTTCCTTCATTTGTGTTTTTTTGTGTTTCTAGAAATTTTTCTATGTCATTCTTATTTTTAATCTTATATCTCTTAAGAAGATAAAATTTACCGTTAAACTTCTTTACTTCTTCTCCGGAAGTGTTTTTTAAAACATACTCAGTTGCCAACAGATAAGGATCATTATCCGGCGGGGCTATAAAAATCCCAAGAGGGCTGTAGAGCCTTTCAAGGCTTTCTTTTTCAATTTCGGAATAATTTTTGTTTTCAAGAAGTTTTCTGGTTTTTTCCGTCAAAAAGTTCTCGGGATAATCTCTGTAAACATCTGTGACGGCTTTAACGTCCAATCCCGAAATCTCCGGAAGCTGATGTTTCAGCTCTTCAAGGTTTTCTTCATTATCCGTTTCAAGAATTACATTTAAATAGCTCGAAGATAAAGCTGCCAGTTTAGCTAAATCAGACGACGGATTTACAAATGCTTTTGTAAGTTCACATTCAACGGGTTTTGCCTGAATAAAAGCAAAAACAAATAAAAGAAGTGAAAAACCAAGAAATATTATTCTTTTCAATCAGCAACCCTTATAATGCTGTTAACAGTGCAGTCCTTAAGCTCTTCGACAGCTTCTCTTAAGAGTTTTTCCTGACATTTTTCCGTGATAACAATAATATCTGCCGTATTGTCTTTAGAAACTCCGCGCTGCAGAATGCTGGAGAGGCTTATATTTTTATTTGCACAAATAGTTCCTATTTTTGCAATAATTCCGATAGCATTAGGTGCTGTAATTGAGATATAATATTTATTATATGTATCTTCTATTTTTACTGGTTTTGCCTTTGTTGAATGGTTGCATCTCATCATCGGAAGAATGTAATCCGATTTGCCGAATTCTGCCGCTATTGCCAGGATATCTCCGACAACAGAACTTGCAGTCGGGAATTCTCCTGCCCCGGGGCCTGATAATACAACTTTCCCTATAGGAAATCCGTTAAGTTCAACAGCATTTGTTACATAATCTATATGCGCAAGTGTTGTATCTTTAGATATAAGCATCGGATGAACTCTTACATCAGCGTTGTCATTCTCATCAATTGAAGCTGTTGCAATGAGTTTAATCTTGTAGCCGAATTCGTTAGCTTCCTTCATATCTTCTTTTCGGATTTTAGTAATTCCCTCTCTATATACATTTTCAAGCTTGATTTTTTTCTTAAATGCTATTGTTGCAAGAGTAGTGATTTTATACGCTGCATCAAATCCTTCCACATCACCTGTCGGGTCTGTTTCTGCGTAGCCCAAAGCTTGTGCTTCTTTTAATACTTCTTCGTAGCTTGCGCCTTCGGTATCCATTTTGGTAAGAATATAATTCGTTGTGCCGTTTAAAATTGCATGAATTTTATTAATCCTGTTACCGGCAAGAATGGTTTTTACCGGCATGATAATCGGAATTCCGCCTGCGATTGCAGCTTCGTATAATATTACGCGATTGTATTTTTCTGCTAAATTAAAAATATCTTCTCCTCTTTTTGCCAGAAGTTCCTTGTTAGCCGTAACAATATGTTTACCGTTTTTTATTGCTTTTTCAAGATAATCGTATGCCGGTTCAACTCCGCCGATAAGCTCAACCACAACATCAATTGAAGGGTCGTTAACTATCTCGTAGGGGTTATCCGTAAGCATGGAAGGCGGAATATTAACCGAGCGCTTTTTGTTAATATTTTTTACCGCAACTTTTACTATCTCAATATTCTCAAGTTTTTCCAGTGTTTTATAAACGCCGCTGCCGACAGTTCCGAGACCGATTATACCTATTTTTAATTTATTCATTTAACTCTCCTTTGATTGGATTTTATTATAACACGAAGAGGAAAGAATCAAAAATCCAATTCTCTTTTTTGCCATTTTAAAAGCGTCTGATTATTATGAATTAATTTGATAATTGCTTTTGGTTTGTTATATTATAAACTTATGAATTGTTTTTTCAGAGATCAGCAGGAAGCTTTATTCAATGCGACAAAACCCTATCAGTATGTAGGCGGGGAGTTTTTATCTTATAACAAAGATTTTGACTCGGCAAAAGTAAGGTTTGCATTTGTTTTTCCGGATAAATACGAGATTGGTATAAGCAATTTAGGCGTAAGAATAATTTATGACAGGGTAAATGTTCAAGATGGTTACATGGCCGATAGAGCTTACGCTCCGGAACCGGATTTTAAGCCGGAATTCCTCTATGGGGTTGAGTCTAAAAGAGCGCTCAAAGATTTTGACGGTATCGGGTTTTCGCTTCAATATGAGCTTTCATATCCTACTGTATTAAAAATGCTTGAAATGTCCGGGATAAGCGTAAGAAACGATGAACGCAGGGAGGATGAGCCGATAGTTTTAGCAGGAGGCCCGTGTACTTTTAATCCGCTTCCGATGGCTGATTTTATTGACGTCTTTTGTATCGGAGACGGTGAAGAAATGATGGTAGAAGTATGTCAATCACTGGAGCGCACAAAAGGACTTTCAAGAAAAGAAAAAATAGAAGATTTATGCAAAATAAAAGGGTGCTGGTCTGCCGGCATTCTCCCTCACCCTGCGGGAGAGGGTTGGGGTGAGGGGGCAGTTTCCAAATATAGCCGTGTTGAAAAACGCCTTGCCCCGTTAGTATTAGAAACTGCTGCTACCTCTTATCCGATACCTTTTTCAAGTTCCGTTCACGATAGAGCAATCGTCGAAATCCGCCGCGGCTGCGGAAGAATGTGCCGTTTCTGCCAGCCGGGTCACGTAACCTTGCCGGTTAGAGAGCGTCCGGCAGAGGATATAATTAAGATTACAAAAGAACTCGTTAAAAATACCGGTTATGATGAGTACTCGCTGCTTTCGCTCTCTTCTAACGATTATTCAAACATAAAAGAGGTTATAAAAGAACTTGCGGTTGATTTCAATAAGAAAAAAATCTCCGTATCACTTCCGAGCCAGCGTATTGACGGGTTTAATCTTGAGCTTGCAAACCTTGTTCAATCCGTGAGAAAATCCGGCATGACATTGGCGCCGGAAGCCGGAAGCCAGAGGCTTAGAAACGTTATTAAGAAAAATATATCAGAAGAGCAGATTATTAATGCGGCACTTACTTTATATGAAAACGGCTGGTCACGAATAAAATTCTACTTTATCGCAGGGCTTCCTACGGAAACTTTAGAAGATATGGACGAGATGGCGGAATTGTTGAACAAAATTAAATACCGCGCAAAGTTGATTAAGCGTGAAAAGGGGCTAAACCACGGGTTTGAGATAACCTGCACATTATCAATTTTTGTTCCTAAACCGTTTACGCCCTTCCAGTGGTGCCCGCAGATGGATTTAGATGAGGTTACGGAGCATATTAATTATCTTAAGGATAAAATTAAACATATAAAAGGGGTAAAAGTTAATTACCATGAAAAATATGTATCTGAAATAGAGGCTGTACTTACAAGAGGAGATATCAGTCTTACGAAATACATAGAAGCTCTCTATAAAAAAGGCTGCTACTTAGATACATGGGGCGAATATTTTGATAAAAACGTATGGCAGGAAACAGCGGAAGAATGCGGTTTTTCACTTTCAGAGCTTGCACAAAAGCCGTACAGCTTAGATGAAGAACTTCCGTGGGATTTTATAGATACAGGCTTAAGCAAAGATTGGCTGAAAAATGAGTACAAAGAGGCTTTTGCTCAAGGATGTGAATTTAATCATCAGCCGACCTGCGAGAATAAATGCGTGCAATGCGGAGTCTGTCCGTCTCTAAAGACGCATAAAGTTACGGCAAAACCTTATAAAGCTTCGGATGAAGCCCAAAAGATTACGAATATTGTACCGCAAGACCCGACAAGGGCGCATCTTGACCCGAATATTCCGATTTACAGATACAGAATAAAAGTTACTAAAAAAGGTATTTTAAGATATTTTTCGCACCTTGATTGGCAGAATACTTTTCATAAAGTTCTTGCACGGAGCGGTTTAAATATGGTATTTACCCTCGGGTTTAATCCGACAATGAAAGTCTCAATGGGTATAGCACTCCCTTTATTTGCGGAGTCGGAAGGAGAGCTTGTTGATATTGAGATTTACGATAATTTATCTCCGGAAGAAATTAAAACTGCAATAAACCAAAATTTACCCCGAGGAGCTGAGGTGATTGAGGTTAAGCAGATAGACAGACGCGCACCTGCTGTGGATATTGAAGCACACTGGGCTGAATACCGTATTACTCCGTATAATAAATCAAATGAGAACATACTTTACAATTTCGAAAAATTCCGCTATGATGTAGATAAAGTTTTATCTTGTGATGAAGTTTTAATCACAAAGAAAAACAAGAAAGGTTTTGAAAAAACAACAGATTTTAAGAAATCTATCGGTGTTCATAGGTTTGAAGAGAATAGTCTGTTTATATGTCTAAAAGTCGGTCAAGGCTCTGATATTCCGGCTCTGCGGGCAGATGATTTGATGAAGCTCGTTAATCCGAACCAAATTTTTGATATCACGAGAGTCAGATTTTTGACTGAAAACCTCAACGAGATATAGTTTTGAAAAAGGATTAAAGAAAAATGAAAGATGCAATAGCTAACAAAATTGTCATAGCTGAACGCGATAATATCGCTGCGGTTATGGAAAACGGTAAAGTTGCCGAGTTTTATGTGCACAGGGGCGAAATAATCTTAGGTGATGTTTACCTCGCACAAGTTGAAAATATTTTACCCTCAATTGAGGCTGCGTTTGTAAACGTAGGCTCAGATAAGATGGGTTTCCTGCATGCGCAGGATGTTTCAGGGAAAGGCGCTTTGCAGGATAAATTAAAACCGAAACAAAAACTTGTGGTTCAGGTTGTAAAAGAACCTACAGGGCACAAGGGGCCAAGGGTAACGACAGAAATTTCGCTTCCCGGAAGATTTTTGGTTCTTATGCCGAATGAGGCCGGAATTAATGTCAGCAAAAAAATCACTTCCGCAAAGGAAAGGGCCAGATTAAAATCTATCGTTAATCTTCTAAAACCCGTAGGAGTCGGGATTATTGTAAGAACTGAAGCCGAAGGCCAGACAGAAGCGGATATTCAGGAGGATTTAGAAATTCTTCTTGAAAAATGGAATAATATTATAACTTCAGCAGAAAGCCTTACTCCGCCGAGTCTTTTATACAGAGATCAGGATTTACTCTACAGGGTTATAAGAGAGGCCTGCAATGAAGAAACGCAAGAAATTATTGTAGATACTGCTTTTGCACTAAACAGAGTCCAAAATATTCTCCAGAACTGGCATATGAATAAGAATATTAATGTAACTCTTTATAAGGGTTCTGAACCGCTTTTGGTTGCAATGGATATTCATAAAGAGATAAAAGCGGCTCTGCAGATGAAAGTTAATCTGCCTTCCGGCGGGTATTTGTTCATTCAGACAACGGAAGCATTAACGGTTATTGACGTTAACAGCGGTAAGTTTACAAATTCCGCAACTCAGGATGAAACGATTCTTAAAACAAATATTGAAGCGGTTCATGAAATTGCGCGTCAGCTAAGATTAAGAAATATCGGCGGTATGATTATTATCGACTTTATTGATATGCTCTCACGCGTTGATAAACTTACAATGATGGAAGAACTTGAGATGGCAATGGAAGCTGATAAGGCAAAACCTCAAGTCGGGCAGTTATCGGATTTAGGCCTTGTGGAGATGACGCGTCACCGTCAGGGTCAGGCCTTGAGTGAAATATTCGCAAAACGTTGTCCGCATTGCCAGGGTAACGGATATATAATGGAAGATTTGAAATTTGCATCTGCGACTTCTGAAGGTGAATATAGGGCAAAAGCCGCTAAGATTAAGCTTCCTATGGGCGGTAAGAAGAAATTTAATAATAAGTTCAATAATAAGCCTGAAAAAGAGGAAATTAAAGAACAGCCGGTTATTCAGGAAGAAAAACTGGAAATGACGGAAAATCCGTCTGTTACTGCGCAGGAAGAAGTTAAAGAAATAAAAGAAGAAAAGGCTAAAGCCGCTAAAACTCGCGGACGCGGCAGGAAACTCAAAAAATCAGATGTTGCTGCGGAAAACATAGCGCTGACGGTTATTAACGAGGATGCTGAAATCGTACCGGTTATTGCGGAGAATGCTGACTTAAACAAAACTGAAGAAATCAAAGAGGTTTCTGAAACAAATTCGGAAACAAAACCGGAAGAAGCTGAAGCCAAGCCGGTAAAAAGGTCGCGCCGGCCGAACAGAAATTCTCAGAAAAGAACAAGAAAGACAACAAAAAAGAATGCTGAAGAATAGGTTTTTGATATTTATGCTGTTTACGGCTCTCTGCATACCTGTGGTTGCAGAGGAGCCGGTAAATAGTGAACTTTTGCAGACCCAAGCAGTTCAGGAATCTGCGGAAAATACTTCTGCAGAAACTTTTGAGCAAATAAAGGCCAACAGCAATGTTGTTCACCAACAGGAGGCACAAGAGGGTATAACATATAAACAGCCGGTAAGCAAAAGAAAAATCGCCAAAAAGTTTTTGCTTGCAATGGCTGGGGTTGCAATTTCATCAATAATTCTTTTTGTACTGCTTAGTATATATAATAAAATTCGTGCGGGTTTTACAGCTCCTTCTCAGGTTGATACAGGTAAAGAACCTTCTCTTGAAACTCCGGATAATTTACCGGATGCGGTCAGAGCTTTTCTGGATAAAACGAAGTGGGATAATTAAGACTAAACATTATATGTTTGTTTTTTATTCCTATGATTTAAATATTTAAAAATTCCGTAAATTAAGAGTCCGCCGCAAATTATTCCTGCTCCCCATTTGACTGTCGGATTTGTTGTTTTTTCACCATCCAATATTTTACGGTATTTAACAATTTTTCTGTAAAGTTTACGTTCTTTTTTATCAAGTCCTTTAGCCCTAAAAGTTTTTTCAAGTGCGTCCATCGGGTTATATCCGTTTTTATCTTCAAGAAGTTTTTCATAATATTTTTCATAATCCGCAGGTATTCTGGAATTTGTTTCATCAAGACAGAGTGCGTCTCTGAAAAATATCATGTTGTGATAAGCCGATGCAGGTTCTGCAAATTTAGCTCTTAAAAATTCTTTTTTTCCGGCAAGTTTTGATTTCGGAATTTTCAAAATTTTTGCCAAAACTTCGGCTTGTTCCTTGTTAGGTTTAATTTGGGGTGAATCGTGATTTGTTGCTCCGAGAATGAAATTGTTGCGCCTCCAGCCTCTGTTTAAAAAGGCTTCATTCGTTCCCCAATCTTTTGAAAGATGTGCGGATGTACGTATTTGATTTCTGCTTGCAATATAAGGCTTTAGGACTTTCCCGTTATGTATATTAAACTTTTCCGAATCGGCGGAAAATTCATACATTATGTTTTCTGAGTTATACCCGTTTCCTTTAACTTTTTTGACTTCATCTTCAATAATTTTGAGGATTTTGTCATCATAATATTTGAAAAAATGTTCATTTTGAGGCTGGTTAATATATGTCCATCCTGCGTCAATTCTCAGTCCGTCAAAACGTTTTGCATAAAAATCAATTTTTTCTCTCAACAGTTTTTCAGCATCTTTACAATCAAAATTAAGTGCCGGAAGTCCCCAGCCGATTGAAGCATTGGGAGTGAACGCTTTCGGGTGAGACCAAACTTCATCGTATGAAAATCCGCAGATAAAATCCGCATTGAGTTTTAATCCTTTTGTATTTAATTTTTCTTTTGCCCGTTTTAAATCACTGTCGGCAAGAAATTGTTTGTACATATAAAAATCAATTTCTTCACCTTTTTGTTTGTAAATTTCTTTTACCCTTGCGGCTCTTTTTTCCGGCGTAAGTAAATATAAATCCTTATCCGTTTCACTCCATTTTTTATAATCCGCATTTCCGTATATTGTTCTCAATGCCCGATAAATTCCTTTAGCTTCAAGCCTTTGGAAATTCTCTGCTTTGTATTTTTCAAATTCTTTTTTGTCAGACATGTTTTGATAAAGTTTTCTCAGAATTTTTTCCTGAGCGGAATTTATATCAACAACATTTGAGAAGTTAGTTTTTTCTTTTAATTGATTGGCATTTACAATCTCTTTAAATTCACTGCCTGAAACATGTGCTTTAATATCAATCATGTGGTTTCCTAAATCCATTGATGTTCCGGAATATACCGGGTAATGTCCCATATCGTTGTGGTACTGGCCGGATGGCAGTATTTGTATTTCATTTATTCCCCAGTATTTTTTTACAAAATCAAAAAACTTTATTCCTTCTTCCGAGGCTAAATTTCCGACGCCGGTATTATTTGTGTCCGATTGCGGCAGAGAAGAGGACGGAACAATCAAAATGCGTTTTCCCTGATTTCCGGCCTTTGTCTGTGCTTTTTCAAGCGTTTGTTTGTAATCGCTTTCTTCAGCAGGTTTTAGCAGTCTTTGGAAACTGATGTTATTATTTACGCGTAGTTTCATAATTCACACACCTATATATATTAAACCTTAAGAAAAATAAATTTGCGTTTTTATGTAGATTTGTTAAAAAAAATTGCAATAACTGCTTATTTAAGATAGGATAAAATAAAAGTGAAAATTAAAAGGAGGACTCTTGATGCTCAAAAAAATATTAAACGGATTGTTTGTATTGAGTGCGATACTTATGCTTAGCAATCCCGCACACGCATTTTACAGCGATATGGATGAAAATCACTGGGCGTATCAATCAATCAAATTTTTGACGGAAGTCGGCGTTGTTGTAGGTTATCCCGATGGAACATATAAGCCGGATATTCCGGTAACAAGAGCTGAATTTGCATCAATGGCGATTAAAGCTTTGGGACAAGAAGATGCAACCGTGACTCAAGAGATTCACTTTTCAGATATAAAACCTGATTTCTGGGCATATGATATTATTAAAAAAGCCGTTTATTTTGATCTGGTAACAGATTCAAGTGATGAAAGGTTCAGACCTTATGATTCCGTGACGAGAGCGGAAGCGATATCAATTGCGGTTAATGCATTAACTACGCAGCAAATAAGCGAACAGAAAGCTCAGGAAATTTTGGAAAAAAGCTATGAAGATTACACTCAAATTCCGGCATGGTTTTTGCTTGCGGCAGGAAAAGCTCAGCTTTTGGATATGATTATTGTTATGCCGGGTAATGAAGGCAAGCTTGAAGCCGACAGACCGGCGAACAGAGCGGAGGTTGCCGCTATCCTTTATAAAATGATGCAGGAAGCAAAACTTAATCCGAACGCCAAGTTGGCAGAATCTATGCAAAAAAGAACTGCGGAGGGTTATATTGTAGATAATGTTAAAGTTCAAGGTTCAATCGGTATAATACCTGCCGGTTCAATTTTCCCGATACAGATGGAAACAGTTGTAGGTTCACAAATATCCAACGTAACTGATATTTATACCGCTAAAGTTCCGAAGAATATTGTAACAAAGGAAAAATATCTCTTAATTGAACAGGGAAGTGATTTAAAGGGGCAGGTAAAACATGTTCAGAGAGCAAAACTGTTCAGACAAAACGGTGAACTTATCATTAAAAATGAACTTCTCGTAACTCCGCATGACCAAGCAGTTATGCTCTATGGTGTTGCAACTCTTGATCCGGGTAAAATCGGATTTTGGAGAAAGATTTTTAAAGGCGCTAAAGTCTTAACAATGCCTGATCAAATTGTTAACATCAGACTTCTCGGCCCGTTAAAAATTGATTTAACGAACGGTTATATTTATGAACAATAAAATATAAACTTTTTTAAAACGGGTATGGCGGATTGATTTTATTCTCCATGCCCGTTTTGTATGTTGTTTAAGAAAAATATGTTTATGATATAATTTCTACAGTATTTGTATAAAAGACACAGATTAATAAAGTGGTTTTACCTCTGTAATAAGTAAAAAGGAATTGGGATTATGACAAAATTTTATACGACAACGGCGATAGATTATGTTAACGGAGCTCCGCATATCGGGCATGCGTATGAAAAAATTCTTACGGATGTTATTTACAGACATTTTACGCAAAGATGCGAGGATGCGTATTTTTTAACCGGTACTGATGAGCACGGAATAAAAATTCAAAAAACCGCTGCAGAGAAGGGTATTTCTCCTAAAGAATTTTGTGATATGAACGCTCAAAAGTTTAAAGATGCCTGGAAGGCTCTGGATATAGATTATTCTCAATTCATAAGAACTACTGATGAACAGCACGAAAAAATCGTTCAAAAGATTTTTAAGAAACTTGTTGAAAAAGGTGATATTTATAAACACTCTTACACAGGTCTATACTGCTCCGGCTGCGAAGCATTCTTGAGCGAAAAAGACTTAACAGAGGACGGGCTTTGTCCTGATCATCAGAAAAAACCGGAAGTGGTTGAAGAAGAAAATTATTTCTTTAAGCTTACAAAGTATAAAGATGCAATAATTAAACATATAAAAACCAATCCGGATTTTATTGTCCCGTCATTCAGAGCTAATGAAGTTATTAACCAGCTTGAGGATATTGAAGATATTTCCGTTTCCCGTGTAAAAACCAATGTGAATTGGGGGATACCGGTTCTTGATGATCCGGAGCAGGTTATTTATGTCTGGATTGATGCTCTTTCAAACTATATTACGGCAATTGGCTATGACCCGGATGGAAACAGTGATAAGTTTGAAAAACTATGGCCGGCAGATGTTCAGGTAATCGGAAAAGATATTTTAAAATTCCACAGCATATACTGGATTGCAATACTTATGGCGCTGGAGCTTCCGCTTCCTAAACATATTCTTGCGCACGGCTGGATTACTATTGACCAGACAAAGATGTCTAAATCTTTAGGAAATGTAATTTCTCCAACTGCTGTATTAGAAGCATTTAATCTTGATATTCCGGATCCACTCAGATACTATATGGCATCAGCTGCACCGTGCGGTAAGGACGGGAATTATTCCGATGAAGATTTTAAAGAAAAAGTTAATGCACATCTTGCAAACTCTATGGGAAATCTTCTGAACAGAACTCTTTCAATGCTTGTGAAATATTTTGACGGTGATATCAAGCCCGAATTTTTGAATAAAAATGAGCTTGAAAAACAGGCGCTCGAAACAGTTAAAGCTGTAAAACACCATTTCGATTATTTTGAAGTACAGGAAGCTGCACAAAAGATTATCGAGCTTGTTGATATTACGAACAAATATGTAACTGACAATGCTCCCTGGACTTTAGCAAAAGAAGAAAAGATGGATAAGTGCGGAGAAGTTTTAACAAATGTACTTCAGGTAATGACTGTTATATCATCTCTCATTTACCCCTATTGTCCTAATATTGCTTCAAGGATGGCGGAACAGCTCGGGTATGACTTGGATATAAAACTGGATGATATAAACTGCCGCTATTTAAAAGCGGGCCATTTAATCAATAAAGACGATATTAAACCGGTCTTTTTGAGAATGGACAGTGAGCTTGCAGATAAAAAGAAATAAAAATTAAACCTGTAGATTTAATTCATTAAACAAGTTAACATCGGAAGCATTTTCTATTTTTGAAAACGCTATCTCTTGTTGTAAAGTTTCCAATGTTTTATTGGCTCTATCTCTGTCAATTCTCATAATTTCCTGATAATTATCACCGCCGCAGCGTTTAAAACCTAATTTAAGATATTTTCCCATAGGGTCAAAAGGCGCAAGTCTCATTGCAACAAGATTTATAAAAAGCGCTTTGGATTCTGAAAAATGTTTGAATAATGCCGTGAAAAGCGTCTTTCCCGCAAACGGAACTTTTTTCCCGATTTCTTGCGGCCATGTCCCTATATAATTTAGATTAACGGAAGCTTTATTGATAGAATAATTCATAATTCCGCAAGGAGAATTATTGACGGTTGTAAGCAATCTTTGAGTATTCATAAACGAGGTATCAAAAAGCGCTTCGCGAATCATGCTGCTCCAGATATTGTATTCAGATATTTTTAGGTTTGGCATGAGCTTTCTTAAATTAATTTTTCTTTGAAGTTCCCGGGCAAAATCAATGTCATTTGCACCGAGACGGTAGATTTTAAAACTATTTACGGCAGTTTGAGCTTTTGCAACAGGTATGCCTTTAAAATTTATATTTGATGTCATATTTTTTTAAAACTCCTCAAAATAAATTTTGCTATGATTGTCAAGATTTGAAATAACTGGTAATATAATAACAGGGGAACTCGTTTTGCAAATACAAGCTGTCACAAGAAAAATATTTAACAATACGCTTTTTTCCGCTCAAAGGCCGGAATGTTCCGACCGCAGACCGGCTTTTAAAGCAAATACTTCCGCCGGCAATCCTCTGAAAAAATTGCAAAAGTTTAATGATATAATATGTCCGTATTTCGGAGTTCCGATGATTTCCGCTTCAAAAGAAACGCGGATTGAAATGAAAATAGATGCTTGTAATGATGTCAAAGATATTTTTAAAGTTCTTTCTCCGTATACATTATATATGCAGCCTGTAGAAAAAAGAATTTTCAGGATGTTTACCCAGTATGTTAATAAGTCTCCGGAAGTGACTCTACCGGAGATATTACAGAAGCACTACAATGAAGCGTTGATTAAATTGAAGCTTGAAGAATTTAAAGTTTTGGACGATGTTGATAAGATTTCATTAAATCTTTCACCGGCTAAAGCACTTGAAATTCATCGGAAAACAACAACCTGCCGTCAGATTATTTTAGATAATTCGCAGGAAAACACATTCAAAAGAAAAACTTTATTGAGTTCTTTTGATGATATTCATATCAGAAAAGATGAAGAAGATGTTTTTGAACAACTTAAAGAAAGGGCTATTTATCTTCCCACATCTGTAACGAGTGAAAACGCTTTTATTGTTAAATATGCAGGCCGAACTCAACAGGAAATTGCAAAACGACTTATAAGAACATCAATAGGAACAATTGAACATATCAAGCCTGATTCTCTGGGCGGAGCAAATTCTATTGATAATTTTATGCTCGTTTCGGGAAATGCAAACAGCACAAGAGCAAATATGCCGCTTGCAAAATTTATAGAAAGATTTCCAAATATTCCTAAGAATTGCCAAAAATATATAAACCAAATTATTAAAATAATCCATAACGGCGGTTTCAAAGGGTATGAGACTTATCCGTATCAGATTGAAAGAACACTTAACAAGGAATCTGACGGAAAGATAAATTTAAATTTATCTAAGTACAGATATACGGAAGAGACTGCTCAAAATGTGGTAAAAAATTATTATACGCGAAGTTTGCGCAGAAAGCGTTGACCCTGAGTCATTGACTTTAAGTCACTAATTTGATACAATATTTTTCTGACGGGAGAATATTGTATGGTGAAACGTAAAATTGCTGCACAAGAAACAAAACGCAAACTCATATCGGCGGGATTGGAGCTTATTAAGGAAAAAGGCTTTAATTCAATTAATGTTGAGGATATTACAAAAAAAGCGGGAGTTGCAAAGGGTACATTTTATACGTATTTTAAAAGAAAAGAAGATATTGTTTCGGAAATAAGCAGCACTCCTTTTGGCGAAATTGCAGAAGAGATTGAACAGATGGAAAATGCGGAATTATTTAAAAAACTGCGGCATTATTTCCGACGTTTTATGGAACAGGTTGAGTTTTGCGGAATTCAAATCTGCCGCGAGTGGATAAGGAATGTAATTGACCCTAATCATGTACCGGAAAGTATGGACAGTAAAAAATGGTTCTATGACTGTGAGATGCTTTCAAATATTTTAAGAAATTCAAAAGAGCTTAGAGAGGATGCTCCGGTTGAGCTATTAACATATATTATAATTAGTGAACTTTACGGAATGATGATTAGCTGGTGTATGTCTGACGGAAAATTTGAGCCGCTTGATTGGACGGATAGATTTTGTGATATTCGTATCAAGTCTATTTTTCAGGCTTATCTTAAATAAAGGAGAATTGAATTATGAAATACAGAAAACTTAGAGATATTGAGGTTTCGGCAGTCGGTATAGGCTGTATGGGGTTTTCTCACGGCTACGGTGCAATTCCTGCGGAAGAAGAATCTATAAGGCTTATGCAAAAAGCCTACGATTTGGGCTGTACACTTTTTGACACGGCAGAAGCTTACGGGCCTTATGTGAATGAAGAACTTGTCGGAAAGGCTGTGAAACCTTTCAGGGATAAAATTATTTTGACAACAAAATTTGTTCCTGTTTTTCAGGCGGGACAGGAAATTCCGGAGGGAAAAC